>JAUVPB010000056.1 GCA_030598925.1 Actinomycetes bacterium | reverse complement strand
GCGCAACCTCTGCTCCTCCAGGGGCTCGAGCGGCTCGAGTATCGCGGGTATGACTCCGCGGGCATCTGCCTCGTGGGTGACGGTGCGCTGCAGGTCACGCGGGCGGTCGGGAACCTCTCCAACCTGAAGGCCGAGCTCGATACGAGCGTTGCCTCGCGAATCGCGATGGGAATCGGCCATACGCGGTGGGCGACCCACGGCACCGTGTGCGTCGAGAACGCTCACCCCCTCGTCGGTTCGCCCGAGTCAGACATAGCCGTCGTCCTCAACGGCATCGTCGAGAACTACCGCGAGCTCCGAACGAGCCTCATCGACGACGGTCACGTATTGACGTCCGAGACGGACGCCGAGTCCGTCGTTCACCTCGTCGAACGGCACTATGAGGGTGACCTCGTCAAGGCCGTGCGAGCCGCCTACAACGAGCTCGAGGGTCACTACGCCTTCGTCGTCGTCCATCGTGATCACCCCGAGATGCTCGTGGGTGCCCGTCGCCAGTGCCCGCTCGTGGTGGGGTTGGGGGAGGGGGAGGCATTCCTCTCATCCTCGATCGCAGCCTTCCTCAGCGAGACATCGCGCGTGGCACTTGTCGAAGACGACGAAGTGGTTGTCGTCACTGCCGACGGCGTCGAGCTTCTCAACGGCGATGGCACGGTCGTCGAGCGCGACGAGACCACTGTCGACTGGGATGACGAAGCGGCCGAGAAGGGCGGCTACGAGACCTTCATGCTCAAGGAGATCCATGAGCAGCCAGACGCTGTCAGGGAGACGATCGGCGACCGTATCCGGGGCGGACGACTCGTCCTCGAGGACTTCGGTCTCGGCGATATCGAGATGCAGAATATCCGCCGCATGGTTGTACTCGCGTGCGGTACTGCGTACCACGCAGGCGTCGTAGGGCGGTACCTGATCGAGGAGTGGGCGCGGCTACCGTGCGAGCCTGATATCGCGAGCGAGTGGCGCTACCGTAACCCCGTTCTCTCGCGCGACACCCTGGTTGTAGCGATCTCGCAATCGGGCGAGACGGCCGACACGCTCGCCGCGCTGAAGCTGGCGCGCGAGAAGAAGGCACACGCCGTCGCCATCACCAACATGATGGGTACGCAGATCACACGTGAAGCCGACAGCGTGCTGTACACGCGCGCCGGGCTAGAGATGGGTGTCGCTGCCACCAAGACCTTCACGGCACAGGTGACGCTGCTCACGCTGCTTGCTCTCCGTCTCGCCGAGGTCAGGAAGACCCTCGAGCCGTACGCCGTCGCGGCGCTCACGGAGGAGGTCGAGCGCCTTCCCATGCAGATCTCCGACTTTCTGGCGCGCGCTCATCCGATCGACGAGGTCGCTCAGCGCCACCATCAGAAGCCCTTCTTCCTGTATCTCGGCCGGCATGTGGGGCTCCCGGTGTGCCTCGAAGGGGCGCTCAAGCTGAAGGAGATCTCGTATATACCGACGGAGGCGTACTCCGCCGGCGAGATGAAGCACGGCCCGATCGCTCTGCTCGACGAGGAGACGCCGGTTGTCTGCATCGCGACCGACTCACATGTCTACGACAAGATGGTCTCGAATATCCAGGAAGTCAGGGCGCGGGGCGCCCAGGTGATCGCGATCGCGACCGATGGCAACGAAGACATCCAGTACCACGCGGACGACGTGATCTACGTGCCGCGCACCCATCCCTTCCTCCAGCCGATCGTCGCGACCCTCCCGCTGCAGCTGCTCGCCTATCGTATTGCTCGACTCCGCGGCCTGAACGTCGATCAGCCGCGGAATCTGGCCAAGACGGTCACCGTCGAGTAGCGAAGACGCGCGAGCGACGATGCGGGGCCGCATGCGGCCAGTGACCGCGTGCTGGCTGCTTACACTGGCTTCGTGCGGGTCGGAGTCGACATCATCGAGATCGCTCGGGTTCGCCGCGTACTGGAGCGGTACGAGAGCTTTCGAGAACGCGTGTTTACCGAGGCGGAGCGCGCCTACTGCGATTCTCGCCCCAACCCGCCGCAGCACTACGCAGCGAGATTCGCCGGGAAAGAGGCCGTCGGCAAGGCTCTCGGTTGCGGCGTGCACTTCACGTGGCTCGAGATCGAGATAGCGGGGCGCCCGAAGCCCTCCGTCACGCTCTCGGGGACAACCCTCTCGTTCGCTGAGCGCGTGGGCGCCGGTGCGATGGACCTCTCCATGACGCACTCGCGTGAGCTGGCCACGGCCATCTGCATTCTCGAGGACAAGGCGTGACCGACTGGCGCGAGCCTCTGTTCACCGCCGATGAGATGCGCGCCGTTGAGGCGCGCTACGCGGGTCCGACGTTGGAGCTGATGGAGCGGGCCGGTCGCGCCTGCGCTGAGGCAGCGGTCGCTCGGTTTCCGCAGGCTCGCCGGTGGGGAGTGCATTGCGGAGGTGGAGCCAACGGCGGCGATGGTCTCGTTGCGGCGCGGCACCTGCGGCGCTTGGGCAGGGATGTCGAGCTGGTGTTGCGGGTCGGCAGCGACAGCCTCCGTGGCGACACGGCCGAAAACTTCCGCCGGTGCCGCGAACTAGACATCCAACCGGTCGAAGCGCCTACGGCGACGAATGGGATCGTCGACGCGCTGCTCGGTACGGGCTTCAGCGGAGCGCTCCGCCCCGAAGCGGGCGCCGCAATCGATGCGATCAACGGCAGCGACGTTCCCGTTGTCAGCGTCGATGTACCGTCGGGCGTCGATGCGTCGAGCGGCGAGATCGGCACGCGCGCGGTGCAGGCCGACTTGACGGTGAGCTTCCACGGACGGAAGGTTGGACACCTCGTCGCGCCCGGCGCGTTCTTCGCCGGCGAGGTAGTCGTCGTCGACATCGGGCTTAAGCGGGGTGATGCGGCCAACGACGAAACGGCGACCGGGCAGGTGGGCGAAGCCATCGTGGCAGAGCTGCCGGTGCGCCAGCGTAGCGACAACAAGTACTCGGCCGGAGCGGTCGTGGTCGTTGGCGGATCCGAAGGCATGACAGGCGCGCCCGCGCTCGCAGGCCTCGCCGCGCTTCGAACGGGCGCCGGGCTCGTGTTCCTGTGCGTCCCGAGGAGCCTCAACCCCGTGTTCGAGGGCCAGACGCTCGAAGTCATGACACGACCGTGCGTCGATGAAGGCGGCACTCTCACCGATCAGGCTCTCCCGACGATCGTCGACGCAGCAGGCCGCGCCAGCGCAGTTGCGATCGGCCCGGGACTAGGTCGGACGGAGGGGAGTCGACGGCTTGTGCACGGACTGCTCGCCGGTGTAAGCCTCCCTGTCCTGATCGATGCCGACGGGTTGTGGGCGCTCAGCGGTGACCTCGAATCGCTCGCGTCGCGTGCGGCGCCAACCGTGCTCACTCCGCATGCTGGAGAGCTCGGGCGACTCCTCGAGCGGCCCTCGTCGTGGGTCGATTCCCACCGGCTCGCGGCGGCCAAGGAAGCAGCTGAGCGTGCCGCGGCAGTCGTCGTTCTCAAGGGATCCGACACGATTGTGTCGACGCCGGATGGCGAGGTGCTCATATCCGACCTCGGGACACCTGGTCTTGCGACGGCAGGGAGTGGAGACGTTTTGACCGGCATCGTCGCGGCGGCGCTCGCCAAGCGGCTGAGTGTGGCTAGCGCCGCGGCAGTTGGGGTCGCCCTCGCCGGGCTGGCCGCGCGTGCGGCGGGCCACCGGGTCGGGATGCCGGGTCTGGTTGCGAGCGATGTGATCCAGGAGATTCCGGCCGTTGTGGCCGCCGCCCACGATCTTCCGGGGCCGCTCCGAGCCGCCGAAGTCCACGCCGCGACGGCGCAGCAAGCCCGATGACTGCGGCCCATAAGCTAGCCCCGCCCAGTACCTCGCAGATGCTGACACGCTCGACCGTGACTATCGATCTGGCCGCCGTGCGTCACAACGTCAAGACGCTTGCTGCGATCGCCCACCCAGCGGAGCTCTGGGCTGTCGTAAAGGCAGACGGATACGGGCACGGCGCAACGCAGGTGGCCAAGGCCGCTTTGACAGCGGGTGCTACGGCCCTATGCGTAGCGACGCCGGCGGAAGCGATGATGCTCCGCGAGCTCGTCAGCGACGCCCGAATCATCGTGCTCGGACCCACACCGCCGGCTGAGTACCAGGCCGTCCAAGCGGCGTCGGCCGAGCTCGTCGTCGGAGCCGGCCCGATACCGGACAGCGTGCCCGTGCATCTCAAGGTAGACACCGGCATGGGCCGTGCGGGCGTCCAGCCGTCCGACGTTCCGGACGCTCTCCCGAGCGGCGTCGTCGGGATCATGACTCACCTCGCGGTGGCGGACGATGCCACGCAGGACGCGTTCACGGCCGATCAGCTCGCGCGCTTCGAGCGCGTGACGGAGCGATTCCCGGGGCTCAGCAGGCACGTCGCCAACACAGCGGCCACTCTCCGCTTCGGCCGGGCGCGGTACGAGGCCGTGCGCTGCGGAATCGGCATCTACGGGCTCTCGCCGTTCGCAGATCGATCCGCGGGCTTCGATCTGCGACCTGCGCTGACGTGGCAGTGTCGGGTGAGCGAGATCAAGACTCTGCAGCCGGGCGAGTCGACCGGGTATGGACGTAGGTTCGTCGCAGACGAGCCGACCCGCGTCGGTCTCGTGCCTGTTGGGTACGCGGACGGCTTCCCGCGAACGGTTCATGACGCTCACGTCATCGTCAACGGAGACGTGTGTCAGGTAGTCGGTACGCCATCCATGGACTCGTTCGCCATACGGTTGCCGGCGAGCGTGGAGGTCGGGGCCGCCGTCACAATCGTTGGCGAGGGCGTCAGCGCTGAGCAGCAGGCCGCGGCCGCAGGGACACTCAACTACGAGCTCGTCTGCTCGGTCGGACGCAATCCGGTTCGCTGCGAGCGTCGTTTCGTCAATGGCTGATGCCGTTCATGTCGCAATCCGCGACGCGGTAGGAGACGACGACGCGTTCTACGTCGGCGGCTGCGTTCGCGACGCGCTGCTCGACCGGCCAGTTCTCGATATCGACGTTGCCTGTACTGAGCCGGCGGCCGCAGCTGCACGCTTCCGGCGAACTCGGGGTACCGCGATCTTCGAGCTCTCGGAGCGCTTTCAGGCGTGGCGCGTTCTCACGGATGACAACGTTACGGTCGACTTTGTCGCTCTGCGAGGACAGATCGAGGATGATCTGCGTCTTCGAGACTTCACGGCGAACGCGATCGCGCGACGCGTAGCGTCCGACGCGTACGTCGATCCACTGCGCGGGGTCGACGACATACAGGCCGGTGTGCTGCGTGCTCTCTCGGCCGGCGTGTTCGTCGACGATCCGCTCCGGCTCCTTCGCGCGGTTCGACTCGAAGACGAGCTTCCTCTCGCAATCGACCTCGAAACCGCGAAGCTGGTGAAGGAGCACGCACACCGCGTGTCGGCCCCGGCGGGGGAGCGTGTTCTCGCCGAGCTTCGGCGGCTCTCGCTCGCCGGGTTCGCGAGGCTCGCGGAGCTGGGGCTACTCGCGGGCCTGGGAGGCTCGCCTGCCCGTCTTGGTCATCTCGGACCGACGCCGAGTAGCGAGCTTCTCCTCGTTGCGACGCTCGGGCCCAACTTGCTTGCGCTGCCAGTCGATCGGAGGCTCGCCCGGATGACGCGCGTGCTCGTATCTGCCGAGCCGCCGGTCGACAACGATCGACGGTCGATCCATCGTTTTCGTCGCGCGACAGAGCCGTGGTCGACCGATACGCTCAGATACCTCGACGAACCCGAGAGCATTCCGTTCGTGTCCGAAGCGCGGGAGCTCGAGCCGGCGTTGCCACTCCTGCGAGGCGACGAGCTCGGTATCGAGCCTGGGCCGGAGGTGGGCCGGCTGCTCGAGCTGATCGCTGAAGAGCGCGCCGCCGGTACGATCTCGACGCGTGACGATGCGCTTGCGCTTGTCGCACGATTCCGACCATGAGCCTCGACGACGCAACGCGTGACCGATTCGCCGCAACCGCTGAGCGGCTCGCGGCTCTTGCCGAGCAACGGATCGAAGGGATCCGCGCACGCATGGTCGAGCTGCTCGAGCCACGCGGCGACGAGATCGTGCTCGACGCGGCAACAGGGACGGGGTCCTACGCGATTGCGCTCGCGCCGCTCGTTCGGGACGTGATCGCGATCGACAGCGTTCCGGAGATGCTCGAAGAAGGCCGTCGCCTCGCCGGCGAGCTGCCGAACGTCACGTTCATTGAAGGGTCGGTATACGACCTACCCGTCGATGACGCGACCATCGACATCGCGACGATTGCGCGTACGCTCCATCACCTCGACCGGCCCGGCGCGGCCCTCGACGAGCTCGCGCGGATCTTGAAACCAGGCGGTCGGCTGATGGTCATCGATCAGCTTGTGTCGGAAAACGAGCGCGAGGCCGAGCTCTACGAGCGGATCGAGCGAATGCGTGACGCGTCACACGTGCGCACGCTGCCGGACTCGTCGTTGCGGGCACTGATCGACGCGTCCGGGCTTCGTCTCACGCGAGCCACGAGCGAGCCGGAGGAGCGAGATCTCGAGCGATTTCTCGAGCTCGCTGGCTGCACGGACGCTCAGCGCACGGAGATCTTCGCGTACGCGCGCGAGCTCGTTGACTCCGGCGAGTCAGCTGGTGTCGACCTCCGCGTCGCCGGAGATGGTTTTCGCTTCACAGGGCGGGTGGGCTGCTACGTCGCCCAACGCTAGGCGGCGCGCCACTTGATCGTGCAGCCGACGCTCGGTGTCTCGGGCAGGGCCGGTGAGCGCCGCTCGAGCGCGGCATCGAGAGCGTGTCGTAGGTAGGGGACCGCGCCGCCCGGATCCTGGTAGTTCGAGTCAGGCGCGCCGTGGTAGAGCAGGCGGTGCTCGCGGTCGAGAGCGAAGACCTCAGGCGTTCGGCTCGCCCCGTAGTTGCGTGCGGTCTCCTGCGTGTCGTCGCGCAGGAACGGAAAGATCAGGCCTGCCTCTGTCACTCGATCCTGCATGTTCTCGAGCCGATCCCCGATGTGGTCGTTCGAGTTGATCGCCAGCACAGTTGCACGGCCCGCGTAATCGGCGGCCACCTCGTTCAATCGACCCTCCCATGCGATCACGTAGGGGCAATGGCAGCACGAAAAGACAACGGCTACCGGCATGTCGTTGTTGTCCGAAAGCGCGTGCACCCTCCCGTCAACCCCGGGAAGCGAGAACTGCGGCGCTGGACCTCCCAGTTGAAGGCGACTCACCCGACCAATGGTAGCCTCGGCCGTCATGGCTGTCGCCTGGAACACCCTGTACGACGCCGTCGCGCTCGGGATGTACACGTACTCTCGGGGCGCCTTTCGGGTGCGCGTGGTCGCGCCCGAGGATGAGCGGATCGAGGAGGGCACGCTCTACCTCGCAGCCCATCGGGCCGAGACAGACGTACCGGTGATCTGCGGTTCGTACTACTTCGCGGCGCAGGTCTGGCGCCAGGCGGCCCCGCGACTGCACTTCGCGGCGCGCGATGACCTCTTCGAAGCGGGTTTCTTCGCTGGGTTTCCACCGCGCCAGCCGCGCCTTGCGCGCCGCGCCCTGTACGGCGTCTCGATCGCTTCTCATCTGGAGCGAGTGTGTGTTCACCCGATCACGAGCGCGACGACGATGAAGCTGGTGCAAGCGCTCACGGCAGTTGAGCCGGACACGCCGATCGAGCTCGCACTATCGGACGAACTCGCCGATCAGCTGCGAGCGCGCTCCGAGGAGCTCGGTAGGTCCGAGGCCCACACGGTGGGAGACATTCAGCGCTGGGACTACGTTGATCTGCTCTGGCAAGATGTCGAGGCCGCGGACCTGCCCAGCGAGCTCTTCCGCGACGCGTGGGCTCGGCGAGCGGCATTAGCGACCGGGGACCTGCGGACGGTCGTCGACGTCATCCGCTCCGGAGAAGCGCTGCTTCTGTTCCCGGAGGGCCGGCCTTCACCTGACGGTGCGCTTGGGCCACTTCAGCGCGGCATGGGTGCCATTCTCCGCCGGGGACGGCCCGAGCGGGTGCGCGTGTTCGGCCTCGCCTACGATCCGCTGACCACGGGTCGCGCGAGCGTCGTGCTCAGTGTTGGGCCCTCGCGCGAGCCCGCTGCGCGCGGGCGTGAGCCCGACCTGCTGCCGTCGCTCGCGCAGGCCATAGCTCTCACGACTGGGCAGGTCGTGTGCTCGGCCTTGGTCGATTCGGTGGCCGGTGGCAACGGCGAGCTCACCCCTGCGGGCCTCGAGAGCTCGCTCGAGGAGGCAATCGCCGAAGCCGAGCGCACGGAGCGTGTCGTCGATCCCGAGCTCGCGGAGCGCAGCGCAAGGCGGCGTGCGCTCGAGAGCGCTGTCCGTGCGGCCGAAGATCGCGGGCTTCTCGTGGTTCGCGGCCCGCGCTCGATCGAGCTACGCGCTGAGGCGATCGCCGACGACTCGCTCGTCAGCCGTCTGGTCATCGAGTCGCGCTCCGTTCGCGACGAGGTCGCGTCCGCTTCTGCCGCCTAGGCCGGGGCGCCTGCGCCTCCACCTATCCCGCGGCGCGCCCTCCGAACACGCGCGGGAACGCTCGCCGGAAGAACAGGGCACCGAGGATCGTCACGGGGAGTACCACCATCGCGTGGACGGTGAGCACGTACGGCGTGGCGAGGTGCTCTGCAACGTCGAGTTGTTCGGCACTGACAAGGGTGAGGTAGTCGAAGCTTCCCAGGCCGGCGGCGGTTGCTGGGACGCCGAGCGCGAGGTTCCCAACGCCCTCCAGTAGGAAGTACGCACCGGCGCCCAGGTCGATCCCGAACCCTTCGCCGACCACGACGTACATGCCGAAGTCCGCGAGCCAGATCGCGACGGATGTCCAGGCGACCCGCCAGAGCGAGCGACGCTGGCGAAACGCGCCGAGGCCGAGGACGAAGTTGGCCGCCGCTCGGCCGATCCTCGTGTGCCAGCGGACGGGAAGCCGTCGCGTTATCCGCCAGACAAAGCGCTCTGCAGCATCAGGGCGCGCGGCAGCGATCGCGGCGAGGGCGACGCCCAGCGCAGTTCCCGCCGACAGCCCGACTCCCGCGAGCAGGAGCGGGCCCGTCTCTCCGATCATCAGCGCTCCCACGAGGATCCATACCGAAAGCACGACTCCGTCGAGCAGGCGCTCCGCGAACAGGGTTCCGGCCGTTACAAAGGCGGGAATCTTGTACCGCTGACGCGTGGCCTCCATACGCAGGAGGTCGCCGCCTCGGGCGGGGATGATGTTGTTGGCGGCGGCGCCGACGCAGAAGATCGGGAACAGCCCCCGCGCCGTTGTGCTGTACCGCGCCGCGGCGAACAGATAGCGCCAGCGGAGAGCGATGAACGCCGCGTTGGCAAGCACGAAACCGAGCGCGGCAGCGATCGTCCAGCCCGGCAAAGCACGCATCTCGCGCCACGCGTCGCCAAGTGCAGCTTGTCGCAGAAACAGCCAGAGGAACCCGGCTGTTACCAGACTGCCAATGGTTAGACGCAATGCCGTCTGACGCCAGCTACTACGCTTGCGCGCGGGCGAGGCGAGGGTCGCTGGATCCTCGGACTCCGTCCGCGCGTCGTCACCCGGGATACTGGACACTTCCATGGGACGTTGGCAGAAATCCGAGCCTACCTATTCGGGCGCCCGAGAGGTGGTCATTGGCCTCGGTATCTACGCGGCCTACCTCCTCGTGCGACAGGCTGTCGTCAACGAAGAGGGAGAGCAGCGAGCGCTTGACAACGCGCAGAGGGTTGTTGACGCAGAGTGCGAGATCGGCATCTATCTCGAGCCCGAGATCCAACGATCGATGCTTCCCTACCCGCGCGCTCTGCACGTCATGAGCGTCGCATACACGGCGCTGAACGTGGGCCTGACCGTTGGCTGGCTGATTCGGATGTTCCGCCGTCGCGAGCGTCGCTTCCACGAGTTCCGTCGGGCGACGGCTTACGCGACCGCGGGAGCGCTGCCGTTCTTCCTGTTCTTTCCGTGCGCCCCGCCCCGGAAGCTCGACCACATGGTCGACACCATCGCTGACGTCAGCGGCATCGATCTCGAGTCCGACTTGCTCTCGCGGTTCTACATCCCGATCGCAGCGATGCCGAGCATCCACATCACCTACGCCGTGGTCACCGGGTTGGGGATGGCGCAGACGAGCCCGCGAGCATCCGTCCGCGCGGCCGGCCGGCTCTACGCGCCACTCGTAGCGTTCATCGTCTTCGCGACCGGCAACCACTACATTCTGGACGGGGTCGTGGGTGCCGCTCTTGGCTGGATGTCCCTGCGCGCGGCTCGCCTCAGATCGCGACGGCATCGCCCGAGCTGACGGCTAGCGGCCCGCCACCCGCCGGACACCACGAACCTGTCGAGCGGCCGCAGGACGGCTAGCCCTTGGCGAGCGTCCCTTCGGCCGCGCTTTCGATTCGGGCGACCTCGTCCTTCGGCGCGATTCGCCAAAACGACAACAGACGCTCGTCCCAGCGTTCGAGGAGGTCAGCCGCGACCACTGAGTCGGTCAGCGCTCGGTGACGCTCCACGAGTTCACGCAGCGTGGCGTCGTCCTGTGCTGTCGGCCTGTGTCCGGCGACGAGCTGGGAATTGAGGTGCTTCTCGAGTCGGTCCGCAGGATCGTAGACGTACACCTGGCCCCCGGTCATTCCGGCTCCGAGGTTGAACCCGTACGGTCCCAGCACCACCACGGTGCCGCCCGTCATGTACTCGCAGGGATGATCTCCGGTTCCCTCGATGATCGCCGTAGCCCCCGAGTTGCGCACACAGAAGCGCTCCCCGGCGGCGCCGGCGCAGAATAGCTCGCCGCCGGTCGCTCCGTAGAGGACAGTATTCCCGAGCAGCGTCGGAGCGCCGGCGTCGTCGTCTGGGGCGCGCACGACGATGCGCCCACCGCCCATTCCCTTGCCGACGTAGTCGTTGGCCTCGCCCGTGAGCACGAGCTCGACACCGCTGGCCAGGAAGGCACCGAAGCTCTGGCCTGCCGAGCCGGCGAAGTGCGCCCGGACCCTGCCTGGTGGCGCCGCGGCTCCGTAGCGGTGACCGATCTCGCCGCCTAGGCGAGCTCCGACCGTACGCGCTGTGTTCTCGATCGAATACTCGAGTGCCACGTCGACGTCTTGATCGAGTATCGCTCGCGCGTCCGCGGCGAGCCGGTCGCCTAGATCGTGTCCGGTCGGCTTGACGTGGGCTTCGCCCACGAAGCGGGTGGAACCTGCCTCGCCAGACGCCAGTAGCGGAGCGAGATCGAGCACGTCCGCACGCGGGTCATGGGTCACGCGCTGGCGCAGGAGGTCGGAGCGCCCGATGGCCTCCTCGTAGCTGCGGAGTCCCAGCCCGGCGAGCTGTCGTCGGATGTCTTCGGCCACGTAGACGAGGTACTGCATGACCATCTCTGGCGTACCGGCGTACTTCTCGCGGAGCTCCGGTCGCTGCGTCGCGATTCCCACCGGGCAGGTGTCGACGTGGCAGGAGCGCACCATCAGGCAACCCTCCGCGAGCAGGAGCGCCGTGCCGAAGCTCACCTCGTCTGCGCCGAGCAGCGCGGCCATGATCACGTCGCGGCCCGTCTTGAAGCCGCCGTCGGTGCGGACGCGCACGCGGCCACGCAGACCGTTGGCAACGAGCGCCTGCTGCGTCTCGCTCAGGCCGAGCTCCCAGGGGCTACCGGCGTTCTTGATCGATGTCAGCGGGCTGGCTCCCGTTCCGCCGTCCGCACCCGCAATGTGAACGATGTCGGCGAGCGCTTTCACGCAGCCGGCGGCAACGAGACCGACCCCGGACTCCGCGACGAGCTTGACGGAGACGTCGGCGCGCGGGTTGACCTGTTTGAGGTCGAAGATCAGCTGCGCGAGGTCTTCGATCGAATAGATGTCGTGATGAGGTGGCGGAGAGATGAGCGCAACGCCCGGCACCGTGTGCCGGAGACGTGCGATCTCGTCCGAGACCTTGTGCCCCGGCAGCTGACCGCCTTCGCCCGGTTTCGAGCCTTGAGCCATCTTGATCTGGAGCTCGCTGGCCCAGGACGCGTACTCGGGGGTGACGCCGAATCGTCCCGACGCGATCTGCTTGATGGCAGAGTTGCGCTCGTCGCGGTAGCGCTCGGGCGCCTCGCCGCCCTCGCCGGTGTTCGCCTTGGCGCCCAGGCGATTGAGAGCGATGGCAATCGTCTCGTGGGCTTCGGCGGAAAGTGCTCCGTGTGACATCGCGCCGCCCGAGAAGCGACGCACGATGCTCTCGACGGGCTCGACCTCGTCGAGCGGCGCCCTGGGTCCGCCTGGGATCAGCTCGAGCAGGTCGCGCGGCTGGAGGGGCGGCCGTTCGCCGACGAGCGTGGCGAACTGTTGGTACGCGGTCCATCCCTCCTCCGTGATCTCGGTGCCGCTCGCGTCCTGGACCGATCGCCGGAGGGTGTGGGCCTCGTTCATGTCGTGGAGGGCATCGACGACCTCGCCACTCGTTGCGTGGGGTTCGCCACCCTTTCGCCACTTGTAGTAGCCGGGGTTCTCGAGCCGTGGCTTCGGCCCCTCCACGGCCGCAACCCGTTGCCGGATCTCGCGCTCCAGCTCGTCGAAGCCGACTCCGCCGATCGGGCAGGGCGTTCCGACGAACGCGACATCGACGATCTCGGGCGCAAGACCGATCGCATCGAAGATCTGGGCGCCCGTGTAACTCGCGACGTCCGAAATCCCCATCTTGGACATGATCTTCAGCACACCGTCCTCGATGACCGTCTTGAAACGATGCTGCGCTTCCTCCGGTGACGGACGGTCACCGCCGACCTTGTCGTTTGCCGCGAGGTGCGCGATCGTCTCGAGCGCTAGCCGGGGCGCGATCGCCTCTGCTCCGTAGCCGAGGAGGCAGGCGAAGTGGTGCACCTCGCGGGCCTCGTTCGTCTCGACGATGAGGGTGGCCTTCGTTCTGAGGCCCTTCGCGACGAGACGGTGGTGGACTGTCCCCACGGCGAGCAGCGCGGGCATCGGCGCCCGACCCTCTGGAACGTCGCTGACGAGCAGGAGCCCGGCCCCGGCGAGGACTGCGCGCTCTGCGTCGTCGGCCAGGCGCGCGCAGGCGCCGCGAAGCGACTCGTACTGGCCCAGGGTCGCGTTGAGTCGGACCGGTGAGATCTCATCCAATCCGCTCGGGTACAGGAGGAAGCTGTCCAGCTCGATTCCCGCCGCGACTTCTGGCCCGTCGCTGAAGAGCGTGGCCCGGCCGCCGAGCACAGTGCGTGTCGACATGACAAACCGCTCGCGCAGATGATCGATGGGTGGATTCGTGACCTGCGCGAAGCGCTGCTTGAAGTAGTGGTAGAGAGGCCGCGCTCGTCCGGCCAGCGGTGGTAGCGCGGTGTCGTCGCCCATCGAGTAGGTCGGGTCGTGGCCTTGGCCGGCGATCGGCCGCAGAAACATCGTGAGCTCCTCGCGCGTGTAGCCGTACCGAATCTGATCTGCCGTGACGTCACGCTCGGGCGTCTCGACCGG
Organism: Actinomycetes bacterium; assembly: GCA_030598925.1. Classification (GTDB taxonomy): domain Bacteria; phylum Actinomycetota; class Thermoleophilia; order Gaiellales; family Gaiellaceae; genus JAUVPB01. Next base: position 71 of record JAUVPB010000056.1, on the reverse strand, counting down.
TTCACCGGCGGAGCCCGTTACGAGCCCCTCGTCGAGCCACTCGCGATACGGAATGCGTCTCGACAATGCGG
>JAUVPB010000017.1 GCA_030598925.1 Actinomycetes bacterium | reverse complement strand
GTCCGCGACGCACGACGCGAGCACGAGCGGCTGATGCGCGCGCTCCGCAAGCGCGTCGGGCCCGCACGGCGGCTTCGGGGGACGATTCGGATCCGCGCGCTTGTCCAGACTCATCGTCGACGGCGACAGGTTCGGCTCGCGTAGACGAACCGACGGTGCGTGCTCGCGCTGAGCACCATGGGCGATCGAGTTCTCCTTCTCTATGGTGAGATTGAGTGAGCGACGCTTACGAACACTTCCAGCAGGGTCAGCGTCATCTCCGGGATGGCTTGAGCGCGCAGGCGACCGTCGCCCTCGAGAAGGCGAAGCGCGATGAGCCTCGGAAGACCTCGATTCGCGAAGCGCTCGGCATTGCGTACTACCGGATCCACCGGTTCGCCGAAGCGGAGCAAGAGTTCCGCACGGTGCTCGAGCTCGCACCCACGAATCACTACGCCCACTTCGTTCTCGGCCGATGCCTCGAGCAGCGGAATCAAATCGGCCAGGCCCGGGGTCACTACAAGCTGGCCGTTTCGTTGCGCCCGAGTAACGACGACTACCGCGAAGCGCTCGAACGCCTCGAGGCGCGTCACCGCGACGAGTCGGCCGCCTAGTCAGCCATCGGGCGGGCGTACGATCGAGCTCGGCTGCCAGACACGTCGCGACGTACCCGTCGCAAGGTCTACCGGGTCGAGTGAGGGCATCCTCTGCGTGATCGTCTACATTAGAGCAGTGCGTGTGGCCACGCTGATCGGGGGTTTACTGCTCGTGGGCGCGTTAGCCGGCTCGGCTAACGGTCAGGTGCTCCGTGCCGGCGAAGGCCAGCGTTCAGAGGCGGTACGCATCGTTCAGGTCGCGTCTGGTTTCAACAGCCCGGTCCACATTGCGGCGCCGCGGAGCGAGCCCAACCGGCTCTATATCGTCGAGCAGCGCGGCGTGATTCGCATCATCGAGAACGGTCGGAAGCTCTCGGCACCTTTCCTCGACATCCACGGGCGGGTTGGCTGCTGCGGCGAGCAGGGGCTCCTCTCGGTCGCGTTCCATCCGAAGTACGCGAAGAACCGGAAGTTCTACGTCAACTACACGAATCGACAGGGCGATACCGAGGTCGTCGAGTACAGGTCGAACGGCAGGAAAGCGATTCTCAAGTCGCGTCGCCTGCTCTTCCGCGTTGCGCAGCCCTTCTCGAACCACAACGGCGGCCAGATCGCGTTCAAGCCGAACGGTCGGCTGTATATCGCCACCGGCGATGGTGGTAGTGGCGGAGACCCGAGCAACCTCTCACAGAGCACGGGCTCGCGGCTCGGAAAGATGCTGTCGCTCAACGTGGACAGGAAGGGCGCGAAGCCGGTGATCGTCGGTCTCGGTCTTCGCAATCCATGGCGGTTTAGCTTCGACCGGAAGACTGGGGCCCTCTACATCGGCGACGTCGGACAGAACAGCTTCGAGGAGATCGATTTCCTCGCGTCGACCCGCAAGGGCCTGCAAAACTATGGCTGGGATGCATTCGAAGGCAACGCAGATTTCGAGCCTGGCAACCTCAACCCTGCGGGCCGTCTCGTCCGACCGATCGCGACCTACGGCAGAAACAGCGGCTGTTCTGTGACTGGTGGGTTCGTGTATCGAGGGAAGAAGGTTCCGGCGATGGTCGGTCGCTATTTCTACGGCGACTTCTGCACCGGCACGATCTGGAGTCTCCGGGTACAGGGTGGCAAGGCGCGTGGCAAGAAGCGCCACCGGTTCAAGGTCGGCTCGCTGTCCTCATTCGGCGAGAACGCGCGGGGCGAGCTCTTCTTAGCGTCGCTGAGCGGGACGATCTTCCGACTCGCGGCGTGAGCACGGCTGAGCGCCTGTCCGCGCTCGAAGTCCACATCGACGACCTGCGGCTCGAGCGCGCTGAGGTGGAGACGGCGGCGGGCTGGTCGCGCGTCACGACAACGGTAGTTCTCGACGGCGCTGGGCACGAGGGTCGTGGCGAGGACGTGTGCTACGAGCCCTCGGAGCACGAGGGGTTTCCAACACCTGACCTGATCGGGAGCGGCTCGCTCGCCGACGTGTCGCGCGCGCTCGCCGCTGAGGATCTCTGGCCAGCGGAGCCTCCCGGCTACAAGGCGAGCCCCGACTATCGGCTCTGGGCGTTCGAGAGCGCGGCGCTCGATCTCGCGTTGCGCCAGGCTGGCGTCACCCTTGGCGACGTGCTCGACCGGAGCTCCGAGCCAGTGCGCTTCGCGATCTCGAGTATCGACGACCCGGCCGCCTGGCTCGCGGTCGACGACTCGCTCGAGTTCAAGCTCGACGTCGCCTCGAGCTGGGACGAGGACACGATGCGATCGCTCGCAGCCACGGGGCGGGTCCGGGTGGTCGACTTCAAGGCCTACTACGACACGTCGAAGGTCGATTCCATCGACGATCCGGCGACGTACGCGCTCGTTGCCTCGATCTTCGAGGGCGCCATACTCGAAGATGCCATGCTGAATGAAGAGACGCTCGCCGCTCTCGACGGGGCGCTTGACAGGCTGAGCTTCGACGCGCCTGTCCATTCCGTCCAGGACGTCCTTGAGCTCGCCGTTCGCCCGCGTCAGCTCAACATCAAGCCGTCGCGTTTCGGCACGGTCGAGCGACTGTTCGACTGCCTCGACTGGTGTGAGGAGAGCGGAGTCGGCATGTACGGCGGTGGGCAGTTTGAGCTCGGCATTGGCCGCGAGCAGATCCAGGCCCTCGCGAGCCTGTTCTACGCCGACAGCGCCAACGATGTCGCGCCTGCCGACTACAACACTGCGACCGAGCCGCAAGGGGGTCTTCCGCGCAATCCGCTTCCTGTCCCAGGACGGGTTGTCGGGTTCGCGTTCGGAGCCGTGTGAGTGAGCCGCCGCCGCTCGACGACTGGTACGGCAGGGATTCGTTCGCGCGTCAGGGCGCACGTGGAGCGCTGCTGTCCGGTGCTCGCCAGCTTCTAGACGGCGACTACTACGTCGCTTACTGCAGCCTGCGCCGCGCCGAGGCCGCGGTCGACGCGGGCGAGGGGCGACGGATCCGCGGGCTCGTGCATCTCGCGGCCGCTGCCGTCAAGCACCAGGCCGGAGAGGCGCGTGGCGCGCAGCGGCAACTTACGCGCGCCCACACGCGACTTAGTGAGGGGCCACCGACGCTCGCGACGGTTGACACCGACCTGCTGACCGGGGCAGTCGAGCAGTTGCTCGCGACCGCGCCCGGCGGCGCTGAGCCGACGGAGCTGCCGGCGCGGGAGAGTTAGCGGCCCGAGCTAGCGGCGGGAGCTAACGGCCCGAGAGAGCTCGCCAGAAACCAACCGCCTCTCGCGTGTCGCTGAGAGCCCAGCGGATGACTGCGACCTTTTCCATCGCTTCGTTGAGCTCGTCGAGTCGTTCGGTGATGGTCTCCGCATTCTCGTTGGCGCGCTCCAGCCGCTCGTTCATCGCATCCACGTCGGCGAGCAGCGCCTCGAGCGGAACGCCTGACGCGTCTTCGAGCGCAATGATGCGGCGCCACAGAGCGACGCCCCGCACCGTCAGATAGGTGAGCGAGAGCACGATAAGTGTCAGCGCGACGCCGAGACAGATCCAGACCCAGAGAGGCACGGCTTGATGGTAGCGCGCTATACTTTGCGGTCGCGACGCGGGGTGGAGCAGTCAGGTAGCTCGCCGGGCTCATAACCCGGAGGTCGCAGGTTCAAATCCTGCCCCCGCTACTCACGAAAGCCCCCGGAAACGGGGGCTTTACTCGTTCAGGGCGCAGCGGGCGATCGTCCGAGTTTGCCCCCGCCGTTGCAATACGTTGCCGTACTTGGCAGCGGCTGACGCGGCCCCTGGGATATGAGATAGGTGGCACTTGCATGAGGCTGGTGCGTTCGTGCTCCCGAGTAGCGACTTGGTTGGATTCATCCTGGCGCTGACGCTTGTAGTCGCGGCCTGCGGTGGCAGCGATGACGGTGCCGCGCCGCCCGAACCGCCTGCCGAGGCGGCGCCAGAGCCGGAATCGACAACAGAGCCCGCACCGGCACCAGAACCTGCACCCGAACCCGCGCCTCCTCCGGCCGGCGAAGCTCCTTCAACGCCCGAGCCGTCCCCTCCACCGGCCGACGATTCGGGCACCGCATCGCCACTGGACACGAACGAGAATCGTGACGAGCTGCGGACCTTCCTCAACGAACGGATCGCGGAGGAGGGCTGGGCAGGCGGCTGCATCGTGACCGACATAGCGGTCGTCCTCGGCGGCGGCAACGATACGGCACTCGGACTCGGCGACGTTGATCAGGCAGTTGTTGGCCGCTCTCCCCAAATCATCGACCCCGCCGCCGACGAGCTGGTCTGGATTGGCTGGGTAAACCTGCGCGGCTACGCTGGCCCTGAGATCACCGAGCTCGAAGAGATCGAGGGCGACGACTACTACTGTCTCCGGCCGCCGCTCCCGTAACCCGAGCCGACCATAGACTCGAGGCATGGCGAAGTCGCTCACCGGTGAGCCGCTCGATCTGAACGACGCCGTCGCGCACGATTGTGAGCTGTTTCTCGTCGACGGGAACAACCTCGCCTACCGGGCGTTCTACGCGCTTCCCGAGGAGCTTGCAACGGCGGAAGGCGTGCCGACCGGGGCTCTGCTCGGCTTCGCGAACATGCTCTTCAAGCTGCTCGTCGACTACGTCCCAAAGGGCGTCGCAGTCGCGTGGGACACGAAGCCGGTGCATCGGCTCGAGGTGTCCGAGGACTACAAGTCGGACCGCAAGCCAATGCCTGACCTGCTGCGCGAGCAGTTCCCGCATTTCCGGCCGCTCGTCTCGGCGTTCGGCTACGTGAACCTCGAGTTCGAGGGCTGGGAAGCTGACGACGTGATCGCGACGCTCGCGACGCAGGCGGATGAGCAGGGAATCAAGACCTGCGTCGTGTCGACAGACCGGGATGCATTCCAACTCTGCTCGGACAACGTGTGCCTGATGATGACCCCGCGAGGCGTCGCTGATGTCGAGGTCTACACGCCGGAGCGCGTGGAGGCTCGCTACGGCGTGCCGCCCGAGAAGGTGCCTGACTTCATCGGTCTGAAGGGCGACACGTCCGACCGGATTCCGGGCGTGCCTGGGATCGGCGACAAGACTGCCGCGGAGCTGATGGGACAGTTCGGCTCGATGGAGGCCCTGCTGGACGACATCGACAGCGTCAAAGGGCCCAAGCGCCAGGAGACCCTGCGCGAGCATGCGGACCAGGCGCGCGAATCGAAGCTCCTAGCGACGATGCGGCGCGACCTCGACCTCGGCACGGACCCGGGCGCTCTCGTGGTGGGCGAGCCCGATCGCTCTGCGCTCAGCGAGACGTTTCGGCGGTTCGAGTTCCGCAACCTGCTGCGGCGCGCCGATGAGCTGGACACGGCGCTGCCGGCCGCGGACTCGGGTGCAACGACGGGCTACGCAGTCGAGTGGCGAGTTGGCCCGCTACCCGTCGCGACGGGAACGGTCGCAGTGGTCGTCGACGGCGACTGGTGTGCCCTCGCACTGGAGGATGGCGGCGTCGTCGTCAGCACCGACCGAGGTGAGCTCGTTGCGGCCCTTCATGGCGCCGATCGGTTCGTCGCTCATAGCGGGGCGAGGCTGCCGGCCGAGGTCTGGGCAAGTGGCCTCGTGCCGTCGGACGATCACGAGATCGCTGCCTACCTGATCGATCCGAATCGGTCCGGTTACGACCCCGACGACCTCGCCGCCGAGTATGGGATCGAGCCTCACCCGGATCCGACACCGGAGGACGAAGAAGGTGCCGCGCTCGTGACACGCGCGGCCGCAACGCTTGCTCTCACGGCTCCCTTGACGGAGCGGCTAGACGGTCTCGGCCTCGGCGCGCTCTATCGAGAGGTCGAGCTACCGCTTTCGGGCGTGCTCCGCGGCATGGAAACCGCCGGCGTTCTCATTGACACCTACAGGATGGGCGAGATCACGGCCCGCTTGGCCGATCGCGTCGAGGAGCTCGAAGCTAGCGCGCACGAGCTTGCCGGCAAGGACTTTCTGCTCGGGTCGGCGCAGCAGGTTGCCGGGATCCTGTTCGAAACCCTCGGGCTCGAGCCGCAGCGGCGGGGCAAGACGGGCTACTCAACCGACGCGAGGGTGCTGCGCGCCCTTCGAGGCGAGCACGAGATCATCGCCGTGATCGAGGAGTGGCGCGAGTACTCGAAGCTCCTCAACACCTATCTCGTTCCGCTGCCCGAGCTCATCGCGGAGCACGATGGCCGGCTACACACGCATTTCAACCAGGCCACGGCGTCGACGGGACGACTTTCGACATCCAATCCCAACTTGCAATCGATTCCGATCAGAACCGAGCTCGGCCGGTCCATTCGGAGCGCATTCGTCTCAGACGCAGGCCACCGCCTGATCTCTGCCGACTACTCGCAGGTCGAGTTGCGCATTCTCGCCCACGTCTCGAGCGAGGAAAAGCTGCTGGAGGCGTTCGCCCGCGGCGACGACATCCACGCGACCACCGCTGCCGAAGTGCTCGGAAAGCCAATCGAGAGGCTCACGAAAGACGAACGTAATCGGGCGAAGGCCGTCAACTTCGGGATCATCTACGGAATCAGCGCGTTCGGATTGTCCGATCAGCTCGGAATTTCCCGAGAGGAAGCCGCCGACTACATCGAGCGGTATCTCGCCAGATTCCCGTCGGTGCAGCGGTTCATGCGGCACACCGTCGAGCAGGCAGAGACCCACGGGGAAGTGCGGACGTTGATGGGCCGGCGACGCCCGATACCGGAACTGCGGGCCGGCAACCGGCAGACCCGGTCACTTGGAGAGCGCCTCGCAGTGAACACGGTCATGCAGGGAAGCGCGGCCGACTTCATCAAGGTCGCCATGCTGGCGATCGAACGACGACTCAGGGCCGAGGGGCGAGCCAGCCGACTCGTGCTCCAGGTACACGACGAGTTGCTCCTCGAGGCGCCGGAGAACGAGGTCAGTGCGATCAAGGATCTCGTTCGTGAGGAGATGGAGGCCGCGTTTCCGTTGGAGCCGGTACTCGCCGTCGACGTCGGGACCGGCACGGATTGGGCCGATGCAAAGCACTGACCGACGCGCGGGCGTCACGGACCGCCCGAATTCGGGAAGCGGCCGCAAGCTATAATCGACAGCCGCGATGCAGGAGAGCACTACAACCGTGTCCGATATCGAAGCCGACGACGATTCCGTCTGGATTACCGGACCCGATGGCGACCCGATTCCCGACTACGACGCGACGATGCCCGAGATCAACGAGGGCGAGGTTGTGCGCGGCACTGTCGTGCGCGTCGACAAGGACGAAGTCCTCGTCGACATTGGCTACAAATCTGAGGGAGTAGTCCCCGTCACGGAGCTGTCGATTCGACGCTCCGTCAACCCGCTTGACGAGGTGCAGCTCGGCGACGAGCTCGACGCGCTCGTCATGACGATGGAGGACACAGACGGCCGCCTGATCCTCTCCAAGAAGCGTGCGCGCTTCGAGATGGCGTGGAAACGCATTGAGGGGGCGAGCGAGAGCGGCGAGGCCGTCGAAGGCAACGTGATCGAGGTCGTCAAGGGTGGTCTAATCCTCGATCTGGGGGTTCGTGGCTTCCTGCCGGCCTCGTTGGTCGACATCAGGCGGGTGCAAAACCTCGACGAGTTCATGGGGCGAACCCTGAGCTGCAGGGTGATCGAGCTCAACCGAAGTCGCAACAACGTTGTCCTGTCGCGCCGGGCTGTGCTCGAAGATGAGCGCAAGGAGGCGCGCCAGGCAATCCTCGATCAGCTCTCGCCGGGCGACGTCGTCGAGGGCGTCATCTCGAACATCGTCGATTTCGGAGCGTTCGTCGATCTGAACGGTATCGACGGTCTGATCCACATCTCAGAGTTGTCCTGGAGTCATGTGAATCATCCGTCGGAGATTCTCGAGATCGGCGAGAAGGTTCAGGTGAAGGTTCTCGATATCGATCGCGAACGCCAACGGATCTCCCTCGGGTTGAAGCAGACCCAGGCCGATCCGTGGCAGCAGGTGGTCGACGCCTACTCCGAGCTCGATGTCGTCCACGGCCGGGTCACGAAGGTCGTGACGTTCGGTGCCTTCATCGAGATCCTCCCCGGCGTCGAAGGGCTCGTGCACATCTCCGAGCTGGCGGAGCACCACGTCGAGACGCCGCGCGAAGTCGTGGCCCAGGCGGACCTCGTCGAGGTGAAGATCATCGAGATGGACCCGGATCGTCGGCGGCTCTCGCTCTCGATCAAGCGGGTCGAGCCAGATGATCCGGTGCAGCCGCCGATCATGGATTTCAGCACTCCGCTTCCCGAGTCGTCCGTCGGTGACGACGAGGCGCTCGAGGCGGCAGCTGCTGCAGCTGCCGCGGACCAGCCGTCCGAGGCGGCAGCGGCCGACAGCGCAGCCGACGGCGAGCCAACGGCCGTGGCCGAAGCGATGGCCGAGGCGGCAGAGGCAGCCCCGCCGGCCCCGCCCGACGCAACGGCCGATGTACCGGATGATGCGGTCGGAGCAGCGTCTTCGGAGCCCGCGCCTGACGGGGAAGTGGCGGATGCCACTGACGAGCCGAGCGCGCCGGAGCCGGAGTCGGTCGAAGAGACGCACGCTTCCGGCGAGCCACCGGCCGCTGAGGAGCCACCGGCCGCTGAAGAGCCGCCGGCTCCCGCAGAGCCACGGGCCTCCGAAGAGGCACCCGCTGACGTCGCCGAAGAGCCAGAGCTCGCCGAGGAGGCACCACCCGCCGAAGAACCAGCGGCGGAAGAGCCAGAGCCGGCCGAGGAGGCACCACCCGCCGAAGAACCAGCGGCGGAAGAGCCACAGGCCGCCGAGGAGGCACCACCCGCCGAGCTCGCCGACGAGGCGCCCGTCGCGGGTGCAACTGACGACACCCCCGCAGCCACGGCAGAGTCCGAGCCGGCCGCGGCTGGCGAAGACGTAGAAGCCGACGCACCAGCGGACGCCGCCCCGGCGCCCGAGAGTTGACACAACCGCTCAGCGTTGCCATCACCGGCGGCATCGGTGCCGGTAAGAGTGAGACCCTGAAGTCGTTCGAGCGACACGGCGCCGCGGTGATCTCAAGCGATGAGATCGTCCACGAGCTGATTCGCGTCGACGAAGATGTCAAACGCACGATGGTCGAGCGCTTCGGGAGTCGCGTGCTCGACGATGCCGGCGCAATCGACCGGTCGGCGGTCGCCTCGATCGTGTTTTCCGATCGCCGAGAGCTCGCATGGTTGGAGGAGCTCCTTCACCCGATCGTCTCGGCCGCGTACCTCCGGTGGCGGGAGCAACTCGGCGAGCTCGATCGGCCGCCGACGGTATGCGTGACCGAGGTGCCGCTGCTCTATGAGAGCGGCAACGATGCGATGTTCGACGTCATCGTGGCCGTCGCCGCCTCGCCGACCTCCCGTGCGTCGCGGAGCATTACAGCGGACGCTGAGCTACGCGAGCAGCGCCTTCTCCCGGACGACGAGAAGCTGGCGCGCGCGGATTACAGCTTCGTCAACGATGGAACGCTCGACGAGCTCGACGCCTTCGTGCAGCAGGTCTTGAGGGCGGTGGCGCCGGAGACCGCGCAGTGCGCCGACGACTGACTCGGAGGGCAGCAGGCTTCGTCCTGCTCGGGCTGCTCCTCGTTGGCGGTCTCACGGCGCTTGGTGTGTACGTGACCGAGGAGGAGCCGTCGTGGTACGCGCGTATCCGCTACCCGCTGCAGTACGAACACATCATCTCGAGCCACTCCACGAACTATGAGATTGACGGAGCGCTGCTCGCCGCGCTCATCTATCGAGAGAGCAAGTTCGACCCGGAAGCCGTTTCGTCCTCCGGTGCGATCGGCCTGATGCAGCTCCTGCCGACTACGGCTGACGGCATCGCCCTCTTCACCGGCGGCGACGAGTTCCAGCACGAGGATCTCTACGACCCCGAGATCAACGTTCGCTACGGATCCTTCTACCTCCGGCGCCTACTCACCAAGTACGAGCGCCTCGATCTCGCTCTTGCCGCGTACAACGCGGGTCAGGCCAACGTCGACGAGTGGATCGACTCGAACGCTGGTATCGCGTACCCGGAAACGCGCGAGTACGTTCGGGATGTTGTGCGACTCAGCTCCGTCTACCGGCGAGCCTATGGGTCTCGGCTTGGCGACGAGCTGGAAACCGTGGGCACGTCTACGGAGCCGTGAGGCGGCGCCAGACGTTGTCGAGGATCTGCGAAACCTCCGCCTGCAGCGCTCTGATCCCGAACGCCAACACCCCCGCCCCGAAGACCTTCGCTCCCGAATCGGTCTCGTAGTAGGTCATCTGCGCCGTTCGCCCGGGACCGAAGAGATCGGGGATCTCCGCGAGCACGATGGTCTCCGGCGGCGACTGCGGCGTCGTGTGGTCGATCTCGATGCCGTATTGCCCGAAGACGCTTCCGTTGGTCAGGCCCGTGCCTTCGAAAACCCAGGGGGCCAGTTCGGCGCCTGTCACGACGAAGGCGTCCTGAATCGAGCCGTCGTCGTTCGCAAGGTACTGGGCGCCTATCAGGCGCGCCTCGGGACGCCCGGAGTCTCGCCACTGCGCGATGCGTTCGAGCTGTGAGCCCTTCTTCCGGACGCGCCAGAAGAAGCTGTTGGCGGAGAGGAACATGAGGTTGCCGCCGAGGTCGCGAAATCGTTGGGTCACCACGTACGCGTGGGCCGTCACGTACTCGGAGTGGCCCGAGAACACGACGAGGTCGTACGCCACGCGAAGGTCGTCTCCGCGCTTGAAGCGCTCCAGGTCATCCTCTGCGTAGAGGTCGAACTGCTTCCCGGTCTCGTCGAGCCACCGCAGAAATGGAAGGTCGTAGAGCCGAAATCGCGGAGGCACGCCGTTGTTGAGGAAGGGGCGGTCCAGATCGATGCTGTTGGTACTGCCCGCGTACCAGGTATCACCCCAGCCGTCACCGTCCCGGTCGAGGAAGTTGTAGGCCTGCCACGTGTGGGTCGGTAGAACCACGGCGACGCGTGCCGGTCCTGGCGACCGAGGCCGCACGACGAACGGCGCGAACCCTGTGCGGCCGTCAGACGTCGTGACGCGTGCGAAGTAGAGGCCGCTTGGCCAGTCTCCCACCGGGGCGGAGACAGTTCCGCGTCCGAAACGACGACGCCGCCAGTTCGCGGACACGGGTGGCGACACCGGCGTCCCTCGCATCACGTCGCCCCTCTGGGTTCGGGTGCGCTCCGATCCGCTGTGCAGGATCTCGACGCTCAGCTCGGCTGCATCCGTCTCGATGCGGAGCTGCGCTCGCTCGCCAGGGGCGTAGCTCCTGCGGCGGAACGCCGCTTCGATCCCCAGAACTCTGACGACCGGGGCCGCGAATCCGCGCGACGTGGGTCGATCGCCTCCGTAGAGGGTCGTTCGCCCACGCGCATCCGTGACCCGCATGCGCAGTAGGTACGTGCGCGCTGCGAGGCCCCGTGGCGCCTGCCAGACGATCTGGCGGCGGCCGGCCTTCAGACGGGTCATCTTCGTGTCGACGATCTCCAGGCCACGAACGTTGCTCTTGACGACCTCCAGCTGCACGCGCGCGCTCTGTGTGAGGTTGAACGAGATGGTGACGCGGCGCGCGTTGCGGCGTCGGGCTGAGCTGATCGTGGTGCGCATGCGGTTGTCGCCGCGGTACGGGCGGAGGCCGTTCATGATCGTGAGCCCTCTCAGCTTGGGGGCGCGACGGCGTTCGGTCGCCGTCGCCGCACCCAGCGCGAGTCTGGGCAGCCCGACGGCGAGCCCTCCAAGCGCTCCGAGCGCGACGAACGCGCGCCGCGCGAAGGCCGCACGCGTCAGGTCGCCAGAGGGCGCACGTGCTGTACTCGGGTCATCCACTGGCCGGAATTCTACGCGTGGGTGCTCGATCTCAGCGGTACCGTGGGCAGGTCGCTGCGGCGCGTGGTGCCGGGGCTAGGATGGGCCACATGGGCGGGTTCGCAGTCTCGGATGCGTATCGACCGACCGGGGACCAGCCGCGGGCGATCGCGGAGGTCGCCGAGGCCGTAGCGGCCGGAGGCAGGTGCACGACGCTGCTGGGGGCCACCGGCACGGGCAAGACGGCGACGATGGCCTGGGTGATCGAGAAGCTCGAGCGGCCGGCGCTCGTAATTGCACACAACAAGACACTCGCCGCGCAGCTGTGCAACGAGTTTCGCGAGTTCCTGCCTGATGCGGCGGTCGAGTACTTCGTCTCCTACTACGACTATTACCAGCCCGAGGCCTACGTCCCACAGGCTGACCTCTACGTCGAGAAGGATGCTTCGATCAACGACGACATCGATCGACTCCGGCATGCTGCTACGAGCGCGCTGTTCTTGCGACGGGACGTCGTGATCGTAGCCTCCGTCTCCTGCATCTACGGGCTCGGCTCGCCGGATGAGTATCGAGGGCGCACAGTTCTCCTGACCGTCGATGAGTCGGTCGATCGCGATGAGGTGCTTCGCAAGCTGGTCGAGATCCAGTATCAGCGCAACGACGCCCTGCTTGGGCGAGGTCGCTTTCGCGTGAGAGGGGACATCGTCGAAGTTCAGCCGGCCAATCTGGAGTCGGCATACCGGGTGTCGTTCTTCGGGGACGAGGTCGAGCAGATCACGCACTTCGATCCGCTCACGGGCGAGGTGTTCGCGAAGCTCGATCACCTCGCGATCTTTCCGGCAACGCAGTACGTAACATCCCGTCCGGAAATTGAGCGGGCGCTCGGTGACATCCGAAGCGAGCTCGACGAGCAGATCAAGCAGTTCGATGCTGACGGCAAGCTGCTCGAAGCGCATCGAATCCGCCAGCGGACCGAGTACGACCTGGAGATGATGCAGGAGCTCGGCTACTGCAACGGCATCGAGAACTACTCCCGCTTCCTCGAAGGTCGGCCGCGCGGTTCGAGACCGCACTGTCTTCTCGACTACTTTCCGAACGACTTCGTCTGCTTCGTCGACGAGTCGCACCAGACCATCCCGCAGCTCGGAGGGATGTTCGAGGGGGACCGGTCCCGGAAGGACACGCTGGTGGAGTTCGGCTTCCGGCTGCCGTCGGCCCTTGACAACCGTCCGTTGCGCTTCGATGAGTTTCGCGAGCTCGTGCCGCAGCTCGTGTGCGTATCGGCAACCCCTGGGTCGTACGAGCTCAAGGAGTCACAGGTCGTAGCGGAGCAGGTCATTCGACCCACGGGAATCGTCGACCCCATGGTCGAGCTGCGGCCGACGAAGAACCAGATCGACGATCTGCTCAACGAGATCAGACAACGGGAGGCCGTGGGCGAGCGCGTGCTCATCACGACCTTGACCAAGAAGATGTCGGAGGACCTGACCGACTACCTGCTGGAGGCGGGCGTGAGGGCCCGCTACCTCCACTCGGAGATCGACACGCTCGAGCGTATTCAGATCATGCGCGAGCTCCGGCTCGGCGAGTACGACGTGCTCGTCGGCGTCAATCTTCTTCGGGAAGGACTCGACCTGCCGGAGGTGTCCTTGGTCGCCATCCTCGACGCCGACAAGGAAGGCTTCCATCGTGGCCAGACGGCTCTCGTGCAGACAATCGGTAGGGCGGCGCGGAATGTCAACGGCACCGTCATCCTGTATGCCGACAAGACGACCGAGGCGATTCAGGGAGCGATGGACGAGACGCGCCGGCGGCGTGCGGTGCAGCTGCAGTACAACGAAGAGCACGACATCACCCCGGAGTCGATTCAGAAGGGCGTCTCGGATATCGCCGAGTTCCTTTCGCTCGAGCAGCCGCACGTTCCCGGGAAGCGTCGGCGGGGTGGAACGAAGGCGGAGGGCATGTCTGCGGACGAGCTACACAAGCTCGTCGTCACCCTCGAGGAGGAGATGTACCTCGCCGCCGACGAGCTGCGATTCGAATACGCGGCCAAGCTGCGAGACGAGATCAAGCAGCTGCGTCGTGAGCTCGACTCGATCGCTTCGTCGACGGCGTAGTTCGCGCGGTCGTGGGTGCGAATCGGCACGGCGAGTGCCGAAACGCGATCGTTTGCCGAGGGCCCCGTTGGCGAAAAGGGGGAGGAGGCATCCCCCGTAACGGTGTTGGGGGCCCCTCTGCGAGTTCCCTACGGTGAGGCTTGACCGGCAGATTTCCGCCCGGCTCTCAAGAGATCGCGCTCGACCGGGCTCTACGTAGAGCACTGAGCACGCTGGCGAAAACTGGGCGGTCGGTGCCGGATGCCCGAGCCGGCACGAGCCAGCACGCCGCACATGATCGAAACGCCCGACGCCACCATTCCACCACCCAGCGCCAACACGCCCGATTCGCACGGGCCCGCGACGCACGGAACGCTTCTCTGGGTCGTCTCGGCCTTCGTCGCTGCGATCGCGTTCGTTCTCTACGTTGTGTTCGTCGGGAGTGCGGAGACCGCTCCGCTCGACGGGCTTCCCCTCTGGGCCTTTGTCGTCATCGCCCTCGCGGGCGAGCAGATCAGCCTCCACTTCCGGCATCGGGGTGGTATTGCACTCACTCCCAGCGCAGCCGTGCTCGCGCTCGGACTTCTCTACCTGAGCCCGGGCGCGCTCATCCTGTTGCTGGCTGCCGCGGCGTCGCTCACACGGATCACCCGCACACCTGCGCGTGCGGCCATGGCAACGGCCAGCGCGCTCGTTCAGGTGACGGTCGCAACCGCCGTCTACGCCGTCGTTCGACTGAGCGATCCGTTCGCTTACCAGAGCGTTCTCGCCCTGATCCTCGCAGTGGCCGCTGCGCACGCGACGAGGGCCGGCGTCGGCGCGATACTGGCGCGGCTCATCGGGGGGCGTCGCGAGGACGACGGTGGTGTCGACACCGTCCTACCAACTCTGCTCGCCTCGCTCGGCTGGGCTGGCGCCGCGGTCGTGCTCGCGTTCGCAGGCGAGACGTCGACACGGATGACCGTGTTTGTGGGCGTGCTGACGCTCCTCGCGACCGCGCTGACCTGGGCCTATGTAGGAGAGCGCTACCGGCGCCGTGGCTTGGAATTCGCGCAGGGCATGGCCCGTGCGGTGCTCGGGGCCGCGCAGACGGAGGCGGCTCTCGTGACCATGCTGGAGCGCACCCGCTCGACCTTTCACTGCTCGTACGCCGAGATCGTTCTGCTGCCGACGGAGGATGGCGAGCAGCTGATCCGGACGACGGTCGGACCGGACGGTCAGCGCGAGGTGATGGTCCCAGCGAGCAGGGAGTCCCTCGCGGACGTCGTCGCTGCGGTCTCGTCACAGGAACGCGGCACGCTCGTCGCAGGCGAGGAGGTTCGAGGCGTGATCCACGGCGCCGCGGAGTCGGACCAGATGGTGGCGCTCGTGGCGCCGTTGCCCGGTGAGAGCCGCGTTCTCGGAACGATTGCGATTGCCGGGTCGAACCAGACTGACGGAGCGCTCGAAGCGGCGGACGTCGAGCTTCTCGAGGCGCTCGCCACCCACGTTGGTGCCGCACTCGAGTACGGCCAGGTAGAGCGCTCGCTCGCGCAGCTCGGAGAGCTCGAGCGAAAGCTCGCCCATCAGGCCTACCACGACTCGCTCACAGGCTTGGCCAACCGCACGCTGTTTCTCGACCTCCTCGAGCGAGCTCTCCTGCGAAACGGCGCGCA
The DNA here is from genome assembly GCA_030598925.1 of Actinomycetes bacterium. Classification (GTDB taxonomy): domain Bacteria; phylum Actinomycetota; class Thermoleophilia; order Gaiellales; family Gaiellaceae; genus JAUVPB01. The sequence continues at coordinate 9,024 of JAUVPB010000017.1, read as the reverse complement.
GGACGGTGGCGTGGTTGTCTTGTTTGTTGATCTCGACGACTTCAAGTCGATCAACGACAGCTTCGGGCATCCGGTAGGCGACGCCGTCCTTGTCGAAGTCGGCGAGCGGATCCGGAAATGCCTGCGCGGCGCGGATACCCCCGCGCGCCTGGGCGGCGACGAGTTCGCGGTATTGATCGACGGCGCACCGCAGCTTCGCGGGGTCATCAGCGTTGCCGAGCGTGTTCTCCGTGGGCTGACGCCACCGATCGTGCACGAGGGGCGAGAGCTCGTCCTGCACGGAAGCGTCGGCATCGCCTTCAGCGACAGCAGCTCGACGGCCGAGGCCCTCCTCCGGGACGCCGACATCGCGATGTATCGAGCGAAGGCTGCGGGCAAGGGTCGGTTCGAGATCTTCGAAGAAAGCATGCACGCCGACGTCCGCCGGCAAATGGACATGCGAACGGACCTCGCCCGTGCGATTCAGCAGGAGGAACTCGTACTTCACTACCAGCCGCTGGTCGAGCTCGAGTCCGCGCGGATGGTCGGTGTGGAGGCTCTCGTCCGCTGGCAGCATCCCGACCGGGGCATGATTCCACCCGGCGAGTTCATCCCACTCGCGGAGGAGACCGGCCTCATCACTGCGCTCGGCTCCTGGGTGATCACGAATGCGTGCAAGCAAGCCGGCGACTGGCACGTGCGCTACCCGTTCGATCCACCCCTGTCGATGAATCTGAACGTTGCGGCGAGCCAGTTCCGCAAGCACGAGCTCGCGGAGGAGCTGCGTATTGCGCTTGAAGCCAACGGGGTACGACCCTCGACCGTCACGCTCGAGATCACCGAGAGCGTCTTCAAGGAGGGGTGGAGTCGCATTCTCGGTGTGTTCGAAGAGCTCCAGGAACTTGGTGTGAGGCTGGCGATCGACGATTTCGGAACCGGCTACTCATCGCTGACGCGGCTGCAAGAAATGCCCGTCGAGGTGCTAAAGATCCCGAAGCCGTTCGTTGACGATCTCGCGGGCGTGTCGGGTAAAGCGACCCTCGCGCGTACAGTCGTGCGCATCGGAGACACGATTGGCATGAAGACCGTGGCAGAGGGGATCGAAACGGTCGAGAAATGGCATCAACTGCGTCATCTCGGCTGCGACTACGGTCAGGGTTACCTCTTCGGAAAGCCTGTCGAGCCGTGCGTTCTCGATGCTCATTTCGAACGGTGTATCGCGGCTCTCGCAAAGCGTCCGCGGGCTCGCCCTGAGGTTCCCGCGTCCGGCTCGGCCACGGTGCTACCCGCGCCCGGCCGCGGCGGTAGGGGCAGCGACTGGCCTCGAGAGGTCCGTCTGACTGCTCCTCCGCGTCGCGTAGCATGATGCAGCGGGTTGCGCCTTTCCGACGCTAACAAGCGAGCAGTTGTTCTTCTCACGCTCCCGGCTCTGCTCGCGGTCTCAGCGACGCTTCTCGTGCTTGAGTTGACTCGAGCTGACGATCACGCTGCGGAGCAGGGCGCTTTGATCGACGTGACGAGCAATCAAGCGGCCGCCGTGACCGAGCCGGCCACCGGGGCGGAGGGGGGCTCTGGTGCGGCTACGGCGAGCGGGACCATTGAGGCGCGGGCCGAGAAGCAGACGGCTCGCGCGAAGGCTCAGAAGGCGAAGAGGAAGGCGCAAGCGAAGGCGAGAAGGCAGCCCCCGCTGCCCGAAGTCGACGGCGTGGTCGCGATCGACGCCGTCGGCGACATTGTCATGGGTTCGCCGACTCGCGGGGTCGTGCCCGGCGGAGGCCGGGCCTTCTTCGCGAGCGTTGAGTCGATGTTCACCGGCGATGTCGTGCTTGGGAACCTCGAGGGAACGCTCGCCACCGGCGGCACGTCGCATTGCGCCCCCGATGCTGAGAACTGCTTCTCGTTCCGCAGTTCACCCGGCGAGGCGCGCTGGCTCCGGCGATCGGGGTTCACGACGCTGAACCTCGCGAACAATCATGCGTTCGACTTCGGGTCAGGTGCGTTACGAGAGACCCGGAGAGCGTTGACCGACCGTCGCCTGGATCACGTTGGCGCACCTGGCCAGATCACGGTGCGGCGCATCGGCAAGATCAGGGTTGCGGTCGTTGGCTTCTCCACGTACGCCTGGGGTGCAGACATGCGAGACGTGAACGCTGCGAAGGCGCTGGTGCGGAAGGCGACCCAGCGCGGCCACGTCGTTGTCGTGACGATGCATTCGGGCGCTGAGGGAGCGCAGTATCAGCACGTGAAGGCTGGGGACGAGTATTTCCTGGGCCAGAATCGAGGCGATTCGGTGCGCTTTGCTCGATCTGTAATCGACGCGGGCGCCGACCTCGTCGTCGGACACGGGCCGCACGTGCTGCGCGGCATGGAGTGGTACAAGGGCCGACTTATCGCGTATAGCTTGGGCAACTTCGCCGGCTACAACGTGTTCAACCTGGACGGCCCTCGAGCGTACTCCGGCGTGCTCAAGGTCAGGCTGAATGCCGACGGAACGTGGGTCAGCGGAGAGCTGGCTGCGACCAAGCTTGTGGGACGGGGGGTTCCTGTGCGCGACCGCTCAGAGCGGGCCCACGCGTTAGTGCGGAAGCTCTCGAGCGCTGACTTCGGGCGTCGCGCGGTTCGCGTCAGCCCGCGGGGGGAGCTACTTCGGCCTCGGTCCTAGCGCGGGAACGCGTGCTGGCCGACTACTCGGATGTCCTCTCCGACCCAGCTGAAGGTGCTGCAGTGGAGCTCATCCGCATCGATCTGCCAGAGCTGGCAGCCGCGCGCTTCGGCATGCCGACCCGGTCTGGGTCGCCCGAGACCTGCTGTTGTTGATACGACGACGCTCTTGCCCTCGCCGACGTTGAACTCGGCCGCAGCCGCCGTCGAGGACTGGTGTACGTGGCCAGCCAGAACGAGATCGACCTCGAGTCGTGACAGTGCGGCGAGCAACTTCGACCGGCGTAGCAGAGGACGCTTGGCGGTGCGCCACGGGGCCGAGGCGATGTGGTGGTGCGTGACCACGACCCGAGCGGCCTCTGGCTGCACCTCGAACTGTATGGCGACCCGCTCGAGCTGGGCTGTCGTGACGAGGCCCTCCTGGTAGAGCCAGGGTCGCACCGACGAAAGACCCACAACGCTCAGGTCTGCCAGGTGGCGAGCCGGCTCCGTCTCCTTCCACACGTCGCGGAATGCGTCGAACGTGCGGGTGAACCGCCGGGGCGGCAATGCGGGGATGTCGTGATTGCCAGGCACCGCAACGATCGGCAACTCGAGGGAACGGAGTAGCCGGGCGGCTTCGTCGTGCTCCGCGACCCTGTTCCGGTGGGTGAGGTCACCGCTCGCGACGAGTAGCTGGGGACGGTGCTCGGCGATAATGCGCTGCAGGTTCTCGACCGTCTCCCGTCCGAGGCTGGGACCCGCGCCGACGTGGAGGTCGGAGACGTGAAGGAGGACAGGCGTCACGGTCAGCGACTATAGATCCCGTTCTGCTCGACTGGTGCGCCGTAGCGGCGCGGCCGGGAGCGTCTGGAGTCGATCGCGGCCGAGGAGGATGTCGGCGCGGGCCCGCCAACTACACTGACGATGATGACAGACGAGACTGCTGAGATTTTCGACGACGTATACCTCGGGCTTCACGCTGGGGCCGCCACGCGGAAGCAGCGACGGGGTGAGCACCTCACGCCTGAGGAGCGCGAGGCCCTGGGACGCTGGGACCGGTTGTCGGCTCGTCGGAAGACGGTGGCCATTTCGGCGTTCGCCCTTGCCACCTTTGGGCTGGGCATCGTCGTCGGCGGCCTGATATTCGGCCGCTTGCGTCGAGCCTGAGGGCGCCTTCCACTCTGGCAGCGACCCGGCACGCTGGTGGGACGCGTCTCTAGCCGGGACGGAACACGGGGAGCGTGACCCGCGAGGGGTGCGCCGAGTCATGGAGCACCGACTGGGTGGCCACAACCTCGGCCGACGCGGGCTCCGCAAACAGGGGGCCACCGGTGTTGAGGTTCCGGTCGTAGAGCGGGAAGTCGGCGCTCGACACGGTTACGCGTACGCGTTCGCCCGTCGCGATCCGTGCTCCGACGGGGCCGAGGTCGATCGTGTACTCGTACACGCGGCCGGGCTTGATCGGTGTCGGGTCGGTCGTTGACTCCCGGTAGCGCGCCCTCACGATGCCATCTGCGAGGTTGATCGAAGTCCCAGTCCCATCGACGTGGCAGAGGCGAGCGCAGAAGTCGGTGTCAACAGCCGAGGACGCTGCGAACAGGGTGATCGAGCAGTCGCCAAGCAGCAACAGATCGTCGTCGAACGGCGCCGACGTGTACACGAGAACCACCCGAGTTTCCTCCCGCACCTGCTGATCTGCGGGCCCATCGGTGCGAGTCCTTCGATGCAGCACGAGCGACCGCCGGCGCTCAGAGGCGGGTAGCTGGCGACCTCCGTGTAGACGTCCGGGGGCTCTGCTTCCGGTGGTGAGGTTGACAGCGAGCCGTCCCCGAAGCTCGACGTCGCCTGTCCCGCCGAGTGGAAGAACCAGTCGGTCGGCGTTGTAGCCGACGGTGGCCACGCGTCGGCGTCGTGCCAGCCGTCGCCGATCAAGTAAGCGGTGACCGGTGCATCGAACACGCCGCTGGCCTCTCCCTTCAGCGTTTCGTTCCAGAAGCGCACGTGCCAGTCGTCGACGACTGCGGGTCCGGCTTCGGCGGACGCGCCGCCGAGCGGTCGCCCCGGCATGTGGTGCCAGGGCCCGAGCACGAGCTTCTGTGGCGCATGTCCAGCCTCGGTGAGTTCGCGGAAGTTGCGAACGGTGCCGCGCACGAAGACGTCGTACCAGCCGCCCACGTGGAGGGCGGGCTGCTCCACCAGCGAGTGATCGACCTCGATCTGCTGCCAGAACTCGTCGTAGGTCGGATGGGCGAGCCAGTCGAAGAAGAATGGCGCGTGGCCGTCGGCGAGCGGCGGGTACGCGTTGAGCGGCTGAGCCCAGTACCACTTCATCGCGTCTCCGAGAGCTGCGCTGAGGTGCGCGAGCGCAGCGTCGTCTCCGCGTCGAACGGCGATGTCGAGAGCAAGAAAGTTCGACCACGACGCCGCGAACGCGAGCGAGAGCGCCCCCTGATCGTAGAACCACTCGTGGTAGGGACTCCCTGCCGTGAAGGCCGGAGCGATGGCGCGAAGCGGCGTGGGCTTCCGTTGGGCCGCGAGCAGCTGGTTGAGCCCCGGGTAGGAGAAGCCATACGTCGCGACGCGACCGTCGCACCCATCGAGCTCGGCGGCCCATTCGACGAGTTCGGCGACGTCTTGGCCCTCGCGGAAGAAGGGGTTGAAGTCACCCTCACTACGGAAGCGGCCACGGGTGTCGTGTGAGACGACGACGTAGCCCTGCCGCGCGTACCACGACGGATGGGCGAAACCGACGTTGCTCTCGGCGATCTCCTTGCCGTACGGCGAGCTGATGAGGAGCACCGGCTGCGGGCCTTCGCTCTCCGGGCGGTATACGTCCGCGTAGGTCGTGACGCCGTCCGCGAGCTGACACGGGACGTCGCGCTCGAGCGTCAGCTCGGGCGTTCCCGGTAGGGCTTGCCTCGTCACGTTCCCTCCTTGCCCTGCATTGGCGTGACCGTATACGGGGATTCCTACCTCGCGGGGCCTCGAGGTCGCCAGCGGACGCGGCGGTAGGATCGCTAGACGAGGGCGGCAACGTGTCGCCACACCAGGACGAGAGAGGACAATGGCCAAACAGGAGATCAAGACCGACGCGGCACCTGCCGCAATGGGTCCCTACTCGCAGGGAGTAAAATCGGGGGACTTCGTGTTCGTCGCGGGCCAGCTCGGCATCGATCCGGCCACAGGGTCGATCGTGGACGGCGGTATCGCCGAACAGGGAGCTCAGGTACTCGAGAACGTCAAGGCGATCCTCGCCGCGGCGGGCGCAAGCATGAACGACGTTGTGAAGTCGACCGTCCACGTCGCCGACCTCTCGCAGTTCGGTGAGTTCAACGCCGTCTACGAGACGTTCTTCGACGAGCCTCGCCCCGTACGGACGACTGTGGCCAGCGGCCTGGTCGGAGAGTTCCTCGTCGAGGTCGACGTGACGGCGTACATCGGCTGATCTCTCTAGGGCCCGCGGGGAGCCCGGTCTCAGCTCACGCCGATGCTAGGCATGCCAGATCGACGTGCCACCCGCGATCGTCTCGACCGGCGACAGCTCTGAGTCGAGCACCGCAAGGTCGGCGCGGTAGCCGGGCGCGATGCGACCGCGATCGTCGAGTCCGAGCACGCGGGCCGGCGTGAGGCTCGTCATCGCCGCCGCGGCCTCGAGGCCGTATTCGGCGAGCCTCTTCACGAGCGCCGCTCCCAGGCGGTCTCCGCCGAGGAGCTTGCCGTCCTCGGGTCGCTCATGCGGCGGTGGGACGAGGTCGCTCGTGGCGGCGATGCGCGAGGGGCCTGCGATCTTGACCGTCAACTGCTCGGTGACCGGGTGCAGATGGCGCCCGTCCGTGATCAGTCCCACAGTCATGCGCTCATCGGCGAGGAGGGTGCCGACCGCACCCGGCACACGCGCCGTGAATCCGCTCATCGCGTTCCATAGGTGCGTGGCGAACCTAGCGCCCTCATCGACCGCGGCTCTCGTCGTGTAGTAGTTGGCCCGCGTGTGTCCGATCGACGCGACGGCGCCTGACTCGGAGATCGTTCGAACGGCGTCGAGACCTCCCTCGATCTCCGGTGCGACCGTCACCATCCGCACGGCGTCGGTTGCGAGCCAGGCCCGGAGTAGGTCGCGATCGACGGGGATGATGTGCTCCCTGGCCTGCGCTCCGGCGGCGTCGGGGTTGAGGAACGGGCCTTCGAGGTGCGCGCCCAGGCATACCGCACCGACGGGGCGCGCTCCGAGGAAGTCGTTCACGGTCTCGGCCGGGGACGTGCCGCACGTCAGCAGGTATCCGGTGACGCCATGCGCCGCGACGTCCGTGTCGTCGTAGAGATGGACGTCGATGAACCCCGGGAGGATGTAGTTCGTCTCGTCGCTCGTCTCGAGCGACGAGACATCGGCAATGCGGTCGTCGCTGATCTGCACGCGCGCGAGGTGCTCGCCATCGACAGGGTCGACGACGCGGCCTTCAAGCGTTCTCGTCACCGGCATCCGCCTATTGTGGCGACCGCTGCGGGGGCCGCGGCGGCGAGGCGCCGGTACGAACACGTGTTCGTCTGGGTGCGTCACTACACTGCGGCGAATGCCTGCCGAGGAGTTGGTCGTCCACGGCGCGCGCGAGCACAACCTGAAGAACGTCACGGTTGCGTTGCCGCGCAATGCGCTGATCTGCATCACGGGGCTCTCCGGCTCCGGGAAGTCTTCGCTTGCCTTCGACACGATCTACGCCGAAGGACAGAGGCGCTACGTGGAGTCGCTGTCCGCGTACGCGCGGCAGTTCCTGCAGATGATGGAGAAACCCGACGTCGATTCGATCGACGGGCTCTCCCCGGCCATCTCGATCGACCAGAAGACGACCTCGCGCAACCCTCGGTCCACCGTCGGGACGGTCACCGAGATCTACGACTATCTGCGGCTGCTCTACGCGCGGATCGGCAAGCCCCACTGCCCGGTGTGCGGGAAGGCCATTGCGGGCCAGTCGGTCCAGACGATCGTCGACCAGATCCTGCTGTTGCCCGAGAACACGAAGTTCACAGTCAACGCACCGATCGTGCGTGACAGGAAGGGCGAGTACAAGGACCTGCTCGACTCCCTCCGCGCCGACGGATACAGCCGCGTGAAGGTCGACGGCGAGCAACGCCTACTCGACGAGGAGATCGAGCTCGACAAGAAGTACAAGCACACGATCGAGGTTGTCGTCGATCGCCTCGCGATGAAGCCTGATCTGCGGCACCGGTTGACCGACTCCGTCGAGACCGCGCTGGCGCTCGCCGATCGACTGCTGACGATCGACATCCTGTCTGCCCCGGCCGAGGCCGAAGCCTTGCCTGAAGAGCTCTCGTTCTCGGAGCAGTTCGCCTGTCCAGACCACGGTGTGAGCCTGCCGGAGCTCGAACCTCGCGTCTTCTCGTTTAACTCACCGCACGGCGCGTGCACGCGCTGCACGGGCCTCGGATCTCAGCAGGAGATCGACCCCGATCTGCTCGTGCCGGACCTGACGCTTTCGATCGAGGACGGAGCCTTGATTCCGTGGTCGATCGGCTGGTCGTCGTTCTACGAAGGAGCAGTGCTCGCCGTCGCCGAGCGCTACGAGATCGATACCTCGAAACCGTGGGCGGAGCTCGCGAGGGAGGAGCAGGAGCGCTTCCTCTACGGGACCGGCGACGAGAAGATCTACATCCAGTACCGCAACCGCATGGGGCGTAAGCGCTCGTACACGATGAAGTTCGAGGGAATCGTCTCCAATCTCGAGCGCCGCTACCGCGAGACCGATTCGCAGCAGACGCGCGAGCGCATCGAGGAGTACATGTCGACCAGGCCCTGCACGTCGTGTGACGGCGCGCGGCTGCGAGCCGAGGTGCTGTCTGTGACGGTCGGCGGCTACAACGTGCACGAGTTGACGCAGCTCTCGGTCACGGGTGCGATCCGGTTCATGGACGACGTTGCTCTCAGCGATCGCGATCAGCAGATTGCGGTGCGCATCCTGAAGGAGATACGCGAGCGTCTGACCTTCCTCGACAACGTTGGCGTCGGATACCTCACGCTCGACCGGGCTGCCGCCACGCTCTCTGGCGGTGAGGCACAGCGACTACGGCTCGCGACGCAGATCGGTTCCCAGCTCGTCGGCGTTCTCTACATCCTCGACGAGCCGTCGATCGGGCTCCATCATCGCGACAACGATCGCCTCATCGGCACGCTGAAACGGCTGCGCGACCTAGGCAACACGGTGCTCGTCGTCGAGCACGACGAGCAGATGATGCGCTCGGCCGACCATCTCGTGGACATGGGTCCGGGTGCCGGTACCCACGGGGGGCAGGTCGTTGCCGAGGGGACGGCCCGTACCGTGGAGCGGAAGAAGAGCTCGGTCACGGGGCAGTTCCTGTCGGGACGGCGCGAGATCGCGGTGCCCGAGCGCC
>JAUVPB010000238.1 GCA_030598925.1 Actinomycetes bacterium | reverse complement strand
CGCGAACCCCGTGGGCCGGCTCACGATCTGCCTCCGCATGGTGGTGGCTCGCCGCTCGAGTCTGGCGATCCGGTCCTCGAATCCGGTGGCGGGTGGATCTTCACCAGCGGCCGGATCGGCGCCGGGTACGGGGGACCCCGACTCGTCGACGAGCACCTCGATGGCTCGTGCGAGTCGACGAGCGGTGTCCCGTTGGGACGCCCCGTGGACCTCCTCGATGAGCTCGAGGGTGAGTTCGTGAGCAGCCACGAGCTGGGCGCGATCGCGCTCGGGAGCAGGCCTGTCCTTCTCCTGTCTGTAGAGATCGGCGACGATCCTGAGCGCGCTCAGGATCTCACCGGCCGCGGCGGCGCTGCGGGCCTCGTCGAGGCGGTCCCGACCGTCCCTCGGTACCGGTCGCGCCGGCGATGCAGCCGCCCATCGAGGCTCCGTGCGCCTGGCGCGTCCGTGCCGCTGCTCGAGGGAGCTGAGGTTCTGCCGGGAGAAGGCGATCAGGTTCGACAGCCCCCCACCCGGCAGCCGCTTGAGCGCGTTGCTGACGCCCCGAGTGTCCTCCAGCAGCCTGGTCGCAAGCTCGACGACGCGGCGCATCAGTTCGACGTCTTCGCGATCCCACGCCACCCGTCGCAGGTCCTCGAGGATCTTGACGGCTCGACGAGCATTGCCGTCGTCGATGTGTCGGGCCGCGCTCGCGAGCGCGTCGGCAGTCCGGTTGACTTCCGACATCCTGGTCTGACCGTACGGTCGGGCGGCTCGGCTCGCGTCGGGGAAATCCCCATGCCTGAACGGGGGATGTGCTGGTGTCCGCCGACCAGCTGCGCGGACGGATGCGAGGCGCCGCATCTCCACCTTTCTCCGGCTTTCTTCTGTCTGCCAGGTTGGCACCGTGCCGTGCCTCGTCCCCGAGGGCGGGACTCGAGTGTGGGCTTCCTCGCTGGTGGGGAACGTGCGAGGCCTCCAGCGAGCCTCGCTCGGTGCTCCGAGGGTTATTACGCACAGGTAGTCGGGATATGTGCGGATGCGCACCAGCGACTCAAGGGTCACGATTTGTTCGAGGCTGGAGAGCTCCAGATGAACACGATCGAGAGTTGGCGGAAGATCGCTGCCGTGTCTTGGAATCGGCCGGTCGACCCGCAGATCTACGGCGATATCGAGGTCGACGCCGGCGCGCTGCTGCGGTTCATCGAGCACGAGCGTGAACGGACGGGCGCTCACGTCACCGTCACACACCTCGTCGGCAAGGCGCTTGCACATGCCCTCGCAGAGAATCCGGACGTCAACGTCAAGCTGAGCCGTGGCCGTTTCGTCCGTCGTGAAAGCGTCGATGTCTTTTTCGTCGTGGCAATCAGCGACGGCGCAGAGCTCTCCGGAGCCAAGATCGTTGAGGCCGACCGCAAGTCGGCCGCCGAGATCGCCGAGGAACTCGGCGTACGCGCTCACCGTCTACGGACGGGCGACGAAGACGACCTCGGACGATCGAAGCGCATGCTCGGTCGAGCGCCAGCCTGGCTCTTACGAATCGGTCTGCGACTCGCGACCTGGCTCGCCGATCGCGGCGTCAGCCCTCGCGCCCTCGGGCTCCCGCACGACGCGTTCGGAAGCGCGATCGTGAGCTCCGTATCGGCGTTCGGCGCGGAACACGCCTACGGTCCCCTGAACCCCTGGTACCGCGTCCCGTTACTCGTCCTCGTCTCGAAGGTACGTGACAAGCCGGCCGTTGTTGACGGTGAGGTGGTCGCGAGACCGCTGCTCAACCTGACAGCGACCCTCGACCACCGATATGTGGACGGAGCGCATGCAGGGCGCCTCGTTCGCAGTGCACGCGCCTACCTCGAAAACCCCGCCTCCTTCGAATCCGTCTCGCACCTCAGCGACACGGACGCAGTGCAGGGGGCGTGAGCCGATGTTCGAGACGAAGCCCTGGCTGCAATTCTACGGCGACGTGCCGCACACGCTCGAGTACCCGCGAGTGCGGCTCGACGAGGTGGTCGCCCGCACGGCCGCTCGAATACCTGACGCGATCGCCTTCGATTTCTTCGGCTCTACAACGACGTACGAAGAGCTGAACCAGGCGATCGAGAGCTGCGCACGCGGCCTCGGCGCGCGCGGCCTCGAGCCGGGCGATCGAATCACGATCTCGATGCCGACCTCGCCCCAGGGCGTGATCGCGTTCTACGCCGCCTCCCGCGTAGGCGCGGTCTCGTCGATCATCCATCCACTCTCCACAACCGACGAGATCGCTCACTACCTCACGCTGAGCAACTCGCGCTTCGCGCTCACGCTCGACGCCTTCTACGAACGCTTCGCTGAGCTCCACGACCGCACGCCGCTCGAGACGCTCATCCTCGCGCGAATCCCTGACGAGCTGTCAGCATGGAAGCGCATCGGGTTCTGGGCGACGCATGGCCGGAAGATCCCGCGCATCCCCGCTGGCGCTCACGTCACGTGGTGGACGGAGCTCACCAACGGGTCACACCCGCGCGTGGCGGCGCCCAACAGTGGCCCGGATGAGCTCGCGACGATCCTGTATTCGGGCGGGACGACCGGCGCGCCGAAGGGGATCATGCTCTCACACACGAACGTCACGAGCGAGGCCTTACAGGTTGCGACTTGGGTAGCGGTCTCCGAGCGGGACGTCGTGCTCGCGGCTCTCCCGATCTTCCACGGCTTCGGTCTCAGCGCGCTGATCCACGCCGGACTCTTGGCCGGAGCACAGCTCGTCATGGTCCCACAGTTCAGCCCCGAAATCGTCGCGAAGCTGATGCGCAGCAAGCAGCTGACGATCATGGCCGGCGTGCCGACCCTGTACGACGCGCTCGCGAAGCATCCGGCCCTTCGCGGCGCGGACATCTCCAGCCTGCGTGCTGCGTTCTCGGGAGGTGACACGCTCCTGCCGAGTGTGCAGGAAGGGTTCGAGCGCCTGGTCGCCGAGCGCGGCGGAAGCGTCCGCCTGCTCGAGGGCTACGGGTTGACGGAGGCCGTCTCCGCTGTCATCTGCAATCCGCTGCACGCTCCGCGAGAGGGCACGCTCGGTATCCCGTTCCCGGACATGCTCGTCAAGGTCTGCGAGCCGCAGACCGATCGCGAGCTCGCGCCGGGCGAGGACGGTGAGATCTCCCTGGCTGGCCCTCCCGTCATGCTCGGCTATCTCGACAATCCGAAGGCGACCGCCGAAGCGTTGAGGCAGCACGCGGACGGACGCACCTGGCTGCACACCGGCGATGTCGGGCACATGGACGAGGACGGCTTCATCACGTTCGCCTGCCGGCTGAAGCGGATGATCAAGTCTTCCGGCTTCAACGTGTACCCGAGTCAGGTCGAGGCAGTGCTCGAGGGGCATCCGAGCGTGGCACAGAGCTGCGTCATCGGGCTGCCCGACGAGACGCAGGGTGCGCGTGTGAAGGCCATCGTCGTCCCACGCGACGGCGCGTCCGCCGGCGACGCGCTCGCGGATGAGCTGATCGAGCATTGCAGGGCGCAGATCATCAAGTGGTCGTGCCCCCGAGAGATCGAGTTCCGCCCCGAGCTGCCGCTGACGCGGCTCGGCAAGGTCGATTACAGGGCGCTCGAGGCCGAGTACAAGGAGGGTGCCGCGAGCCCCCAGCGGATCGCCTAGCGCCGGTGCCGCCAGCCTACGAGCTCGACGCGAGGTTGACCCAAAGCTTCGTCACGACACGTTCCCGGTGCGATCGACAGCCTGCACTCCGTCGACGGCGGCTGCTCCGTCATGGACCGATGCGTCGCGTCGAGCGACGTCGCGCAACATGCGCGGCACGATCTGCCAGCCGTCGAAGGCGGCCCGATTCGCTGTGATCTCGCTCTCGCAGGCTCCGCCCAGCTAGCCGGTTACCAGCCCTCCGGACCGGCTCTGAGGTGTGCGGGACTTCCTTGCGGCTCTGTCGCCGCGGCTCGCCACAGCTCGGGGATGGTCGGCGTGGTTGGATGCCGGCGAAGCTGTCTAAGACGGCGAGGCCGGCTCGGTGTAGGTCGCGGCCAGGACGCCGTCCATGGCGAGCCTGTGCGCGAGCTCGGTTCGCGAGCGGATCTCGAACTTGCGGTAGATGCGACCAAGGTGCGCCTCGATTGTCTTCGGGCTGAGAAACAGAGCGGCTCCCGCCTCCTTGTTGGTCACGCCTGTCGCAACCGT
>JAUVPB010000345.1 GCA_030598925.1 Actinomycetes bacterium | reverse complement strand
GTCGCCAACATGGTTGAAGGTGGGAAGACGCCTCTCCACAGCGCGGACGAGCTCGCCGCGCTGGGCCTCAAGCTCGTCATCTTCCCAGGCCTCCTTTCACGCGTCATGGTGAAAGCCGTGACGGACGCGCTCGCCGTGCTCGCCGAAGGCCGCGACTCGAGGCCGCTCCTCGATCACCTCGCACAGTTTTCAGAAGTCCAGGACATCCTCGAGCTCGACTCGCTGAACGCCCGCGTGGCTGGGTACGACGAGGGCGACGCCTGATGCTCCGCGACCCGAGCCGTTGGGACTACTCGGCGATCGTCGATCGACCACCCCTCACGTGGCCAGACGGTGCGAAACTCGCCGTGTGGGTCGTCTCGAATCACGAGTTCTACGAGTTCGACCCACCGCTGGGCGACGTGCGAAAGCCCTGGCCGCGCGTGCAACCGGACACACTCGGCTACGGCTATCGCGACTACGGCAATCGGGTCGGCGTCTGGCGCGTGATGGAGCTCCTCGACCGCTACGAGATGCGCGCGAGCGTTTCGCTCAACGTGGCCGTCTGCGATCACCACCCGGAGCTGACAGAAGCCTCGCTCGAGCGCGGTTGGGAGTTCTTCAGCCACGGTATCTACAACACGCGGTATCTGTTCGAGCTGTCCGAGGCCGACGAGCGCGCCGTGATCGAGGACTGCATCGAGACGATCGAGAAGGCCAGCGGAGCCCCTCCGGTCGGCTGGTTGAGTCCCGCTCTGACGAACACAGAGCGGACGCTCGACCTGCTCGGGGAGTACGGGTTCACGTACACCTGCGACCTCTTCCACGACGACCAGCCGTTCCCGGTCAACGTGAAGAGCGGGCGCCTCGTATCGATCCCGTACACGCTCGACCTGAACGACGTGATCGCGTACAACAGCTGCCTCTACACGGGGCGCCACTACGGCGAGATGATTCGCGACCAGTTCGACGTCCTCTACGCCGAGGCCGAGCAGACGGGCAGCGGCCGGGTGATGTGTATCTCGTTGCATCCCTACCTGGTCGCGCAACCCAACAAGCTGGCGCCGCTCGATGACGCCCTCGCTCACATTCGCGGCCATGACGACGTCTGGTTCGCTACTGGGCGCGAGATCGTCGACTGGTACCTCGACCACCACTACGACGAGGTGGCGGGCGCGCTCGCCGGCGCGAGGCCGAACCTGTGAGCGCACCGGACGGCTACCTCGACTACCCGCTTCGCGCCCGAGGCTACGACCACGGGTTCTACGACTGGGAGATCCTGCCGGAGCGTCCGGTGCCCGAGTGGCCGGCCGGAAACGGGCTGGCCGCGATCGTCGTCGTGCCGCTCCAGACGTTTCGGTTCGAGCCAGGCTCGGCACCGTACCGACCGGCCGGCGCACCGTCGAAGGAGTACCCGGACTACCGCGAATGGTCGTGGAAGGACTACGGCCTGCGCGTCGGCGCGTTTCGCGTCTTCGACGAACTTGACGAGCGCGGCCTGCGCGCGACTGTCGCGATCGACGCGGAGACCTGTCGACGTTGCCCCCGACTTGTGCAGGAAGCTCTCGACCGACGCTACGAGATCATCGCGCATGGAACGAACGGGAC
>JAUVPB010000270.1 GCA_030598925.1 Actinomycetes bacterium | reverse complement strand
TCGAGCTTGCCGCGGACGTCGTCGTCGTAGCCGCGTACGGCGTGCTGATTCCCGCGGAGCTGCTCGAGCAGCGGCTCTGGCTCAACGTCCATCCGTCGTTCCTGCCGCGCTGGCGCGGTGCGGCACCCGTCGAGCGAGCGATCATGGCCGGGGACGACGAGACCGGCGTGACCATCCACCGGACGACCGCCGAGCTCGATGCGGGGCCCGTTGCCGTCCAGGAGAGGCTCGCGATCGAGCCGGACTATGACGCGGGCGAACTCTACGAACGGTGCGCACTCGTCGCAGCCCGGCTCCTCCGCGATCTCGTGCTCGCCGAGCGTCCGACTGAGCTCGCGTTCGAGGACCAGCTCGCTGAGGGTGCGACGTACGCCGAGAAGATCGTCGCCGCCGATCGAGAGCTCGACTGGACGCTGCCGGCAATCGACGTCGTGAACCGCGTCCGCGCGCTCTCGCCGCATATCGGCGCGTGGGGTTTGGTCGACGGTAAGCGGCTGATCGTGTGGCGCGCCCGGATCGCCCGAGGCGACGCTGAGCTGCGGGTGGGAGCCGTCGAGCTTCTCGACGTCCAGCCCGAGGGTAGGCGGCGCATGAGCGCGGACGAGTATGTCCGCGGTCTGCAGGGCGGTCGGTAGTGGCGCCTGGCCGGCAGCGCACTGGCGACGCCGATGCTCGCGCCACCGCTCGGGCGTCGCGTCCTGACGGTGCGCGGAAGGTGGCGTACGAGGTCGTACGCCGGGTTTTCGAGGACGACGCGTACGCGGACCGGGTCTTTCGCAGCGCTGCGGACGGATTGGCCTCTCGCGACCGTGCGTTTGCGATGGAGCTCGCGTACGGAACAGTCCGGCGTGTCCGTCTGCTGGACCACGCGATCGAGCAGATCGGGCGCCGCCCCATGAGGAAGCTCGATCCACCCGTCCGCGCTGCACTGCGGCTGGGCGCGTACCAGGTCGGCTTCATGAGCGGCGTTCCGGCTCACGCGGCAGCTAACGAGACAGTGGAGCTCGTGCGCGCAGCCGGTTTACAGCGAGCTGTAGCGTTCGCGAACGCGGTCATGCGTCGTCTCTCGGACGAGCTCGCCGGACTCGTCGCCGGTCTTGCCGACGCGACAGTGCTGGAGGCGGCGCTACGACACTCCTATCCAGACTGGATCGCCGAGACGTGGTGGAGTGAGCTCGGACCTGACGAGGCGCGCCAACTCATGGTCGCGCAGAACGAGCCGACTGAGACGGCCGTTCGCATCAATCGTCGCGTCGCGGCGACTCCCGATGGCGTCGAGCCGCTTGCCGGGCAGCCGGATCCAGATTTTCCCGACGCGTTGGTCGTCGAGCGCATCCCGGCTCCCTGGCTGGAGCACGGGCTCGCGTGGCCGCAGAGCCGTGGCTCGCAGCTGGCGGGGATGTGTGTCGACAGCCGGCCGGGCGAGCGTGTCCTCGACCTGTGTGCCGCGCCGGGCGGCAAGGCCATGCAGCTGGCTGGCGCGGTCGTCGCCGTCGAGGTAGACGAGGGTCGAGCTCGGCAGCTGGGGGAGGACGTGCACCGCCATGGAGCCACGAACGTCGAGGTCATCAACGCCGACGCGCGAGCCCTGCCAGCAGACCTGTCGGGGTTCGATCGCGTGCTCCTCGATGCTCCGTGCTCCGGGCTTGGAGTGCTCGGGCCTCGTCCCGATCTCCGCTGGCGCGCCAAGCCGCTTGCCGAGCTGCAGATCGAGCTGTTGCGCGTGGCTTTGGAGCGCGTCCGGCCAGGTGGGACGGTGACATATTCGGTGTGCACGATGAACCGCGCCGAGACGGTTGACGTGATCGATGCGGTAGCGGTGCCGCTCGACGATCTCGGCTCCGACTTCCCGGGCTTTCGGCATCCCAGCCGCCCCCGATGTCTGCTGACCCTGCCACACCGCCACCACACGACTGGATTCTTTATCGCGCGCTTGCGCCGGGACTGCTGATGCAGCTCCCTATGATTCCCGCGTGAGCTGGGCGCAATGGACGCGTGAGGTAGAGGTAGAGCCGTCGATCTACGCAGCCGACTTCTGTCGGCTCGGTTCGCAGGTCGAAGCGCTCATGGATGAAGGCGCCCGCGTCTTCCATGTCGACGTCGGCGACGGCCACTTCATCCCGCCCGTCACGATCGGCTCGGTGGTCGTTGAAGCGCTTGCACCGCTGGTCCACCAGCGAGAGGGTCGTCTCGACTGTCACCTGATGGTCACGAACCCCGACGAGCAGATTCCGCTGATGGCTGCAGCCGGAGCTGACTCGGTGACCTTTCATATCGAGGCGAGCCCGGACCCGGTCGCCACGGTCGCCCTCGCACGTCGGGAAGGCGTCGGAGTCGGGGTTACGCTGAACCCAGACACCGCCGTGACCGCGCTCGGCCCGGTTGCGGGGCTCGTCGATCTCGCTCTTCTGATGAGTGTCGTGCCGGGCTACTCAGGTCAGCGGCTCTTGCCCGAGTCGATCGCCCGGCTTCGCGAGCTGCGCGAGCTGGTCGCGCCCACGTGCAGGGTGCAGGTCGACGGTGGCATCGGCGCCGACAACATCGCTGCGGTGCAGGAGGCCGGTGCTCAGCTGATCGTCGCCGGCAGCGCCATCTTCGGCGCCGCCGACCCTTCGGGGGCCTATGGTGAGCTCGTCGATCTCGTCCACTGATGCGGCTCATCTAGAGCGGGCCGTCGACCTGGCGGAAAAGGGGCGTGGTGCCACGAGCCCGAATCCTGTCGTCGGCTGCGTTGCGGTAAGCGCTGACGGGACGGTCGTCGGCGAGGGTTGGCACGAGCGGGCAGGTGGTCCGCATGCTGAGCGAGTCGCGCTCGACGAAGCCGGCGACACGCTGGGCGGTGGCACGGTCTATGTGAGTCTCGAGCCGTGTTCACACCACGGCCGCACGCCACCGTGCGTCGGCGCGCTGATCGCGGCCGGTGTTGGACGGGTGGTGATCGCGACGCTCGACGTGGATCCTCGCAGCGCCTCCCTCGGCGTCGCCGGGCTCAGGGCGGCGGGAATCACGGTGGATATCGACGACGCCGCGATCTCGCAGCGGGCACGTCGACAGAACGAAGGCTTTCGCCGGTGGGTGCGTGACGGCAGGCCGTTCGTTGTCTACAAGGCTGCTCTGACGCTCGACGGGCGGCTCTCCGCCGCCGGCGGCGACGCTCGCTGGGTTTCGGGCGAGGCTAGCCGGCGCCGCGTCCACGAGCTTCGCGCCACCCACGACGCTGTGGCCGTCGGTATGGGGACCGTCCGTCTGGAGAACCCCCTGCTCACCGCGCGAGACGTGGGAGCGGTGACGCAACCGCGCCGGTTAGCGTTCGGTACTGGGCCGCTGCCCGAAGGGTCGGAGCTCGAGCTTCGAGAGGGTCCGATCGACGCCGAGTTGTCTGCTCTGGCCGAAGAGGGAGTGCAGACGGTCCTCCTCGAGGGCGGACCGACCCTCGCCGGAGCGCTCCTCCGCCAGGGTCTGATCGACAAGCTTCTGCTGTTCGTCGCTCCGAAG
>JAUVPB010000271.1 GCA_030598925.1 Actinomycetes bacterium | reverse complement strand
CCGGCCATGATCTCGGCGCGTCCTTCGCTCAATAGATCGAGGGTCGCGAAGTCCTGAAACACGCGCACGGGGTCATCCGAGCTCAGAACGCTGACCGCGCTCGTCAGCCGGATTCGCCGGGTCCGTCGTGCCGCCGCCGCCAACACGACGGCGGGTGTCGACGAGACGTATTCGACACGGTGGTGCTCCCCAACGCCGAAGACGTCGAGCCCGACCTCGTCCGCGAGCTCGATCTCCTCGATCAGGTCGCGCAGCCGCTGGCCTGGACTGACCGTCTCGCAGCTGATCGGATCGGGCGTGGCCTCAACGAAGCTGTAGATACCGATCTCCATCGACATGACGAGCGCTACGTGCCGATCGGTCTAGGCCTCCGAAGCCGCGACGATGCCGCGGTACGGCCCAACCGGGTAGAGCTCGAGCTCGAGCATCCCTGCTTGCACGAGCGGCAGCTCATTGAGCTGCGCGCGCGCTGCTTCTTCGCTCTCGGCCTCCAGAACGAGGATCGCACCCTTGGCATCCGCGCGGCTGTAGATCTCACGGACGACGTCGGCGGCGACGAGCTGGAGAGCCTTCTTGGACTCCGCCGGGAGATGGGGCGCAAACTCCTCGGCCGTGTGATTCTCACTACGGGTGGCGACGACCACGATCTTCATCTGATGACCTTTCGAGTTGGAGTCGAGGGACAGGGCCCTAGGCTATCCCTGGCGCGGCGTCTGAACGCGGCGAAGCCATCGAGCCTCGAAGGCCGGTTCGGTGATTGCGGACACGCCGTCAGCCGACCACGTCGCCCGCTGGAGCCGGCTGCGGCCCGATCTTCGTGACTTGCGGCGCGCGTTTTCGTCGCGTCCACCAAGGCAGGTGAAGGAGCGCCTCGACAGGACCGCGGGTCGCCATCAGACGCCATAGCAGCGCAGCTGCGATCGCCACGAGCGCGAAGCGCCCCACGGACGCCCATGCCCCGGCGAAGTCGGCTCGGATGAGCCACTCAGGGAGCGTTGCGAGCACGATCAGATGGACGACGTACACCGTCAACGCGAGCTGGCCGAGCGCCACGAGCGGCCAGCTCGCCCGCCTCGCGAGCCTCGCCACGAGCAGCGACACGCCGACCAGGGCGACGGCGACGCCCGTCGAGGCAACGACCCAGAGCGCCATCTCCTGGTGCGGCTCCTGCGTGAGAAGTTGGAGCCAGCTGCCGCGGGCGACGTCACCAATCGCACCGTCGAGCGCGTTGCCGGCCAGGATGCCTCCCGCCGCGACGAGCCCGCCGGCGAGCACGAGCCATGCGGCCGTCTTCGCCGAGCGCAGGTCTCGCCTGCCCAGCCACATCCCGATCAAGAGGGGGGTGGCCCACACGAGCGCCGGGTAGTAGCCAGAGACCACGAGATCGCGCGCAAGCCGGTCGAGATCGCTCCAGATCGGTATGCTCGCGTCGAACCACTGTGGCTGTAGCTGGCGAACGCCGATCACGACGGCCGGACCTACGAGGGCCGATGCCGCCGCCAGCAGCAGGAGCACTTGGCTCCGTAAGCGGATCGCCACGAGCGCGATCAGGAAGTAGACGGCGTAGTACTGGATGATCACAGCGACGCGAGTGTCGAGCGCTTGGAGTGCGACTCCGAGCGGCAACAGGGCCACCGCAGCCCACAGGAGCCGCAGGCTTGTCGCCCGGAGGCATGCGGGGCTTCGGTCGGCCGCGAGCAAGGAGACGCCGATGCCGGCCACGACCACGAACAGAATCGATGCGCGTCCGTGGGGCAGGCGGTAGAGCTCGCCCGTCAGCCCGTGCCCGTTCAGGTAGATCGGTCCGATGTGAACCATCACCATCCCGACTATCGCCACCGCCCGGGCCAGGTCTACGCCATGGATCCGGTCGGTCACCGGCGTGCTCGCTAGCTCGCGTAGACCGCGCCGACCCTCAGCCGTCTCGGAGGTCACAGATCCAGTGTGCCTCGACTTCGCGTAGCGTCGTCGGCTTCCGGTCGCGATTCGGGCCCTCGTCTCGGACTGTCACGCGCTAGGCGTCGGCGGGCTACAGTGCTCGGCGCGTGGCCCCCGTAACCATCTTCCACAATCGACACTGAGGGTCGTCCAAGAGTGCCCTGGCGGTCGCCGGGGAGACCGACCACGATACGACGGTCGTCGAGTACATGAAGCAGCGGCCTGATCGAGCGACGTTGGAGCGACTCGTGGCAATTCTCGACGATCCCGTGACTGATCTCGTGCGGCGCGACTCTCAGTTCAAGAAGTTCGGTCTGAGCGACGACGATGTGGCCACGGACGAGCAGGTGATCGAGCTGCTACTCGAGAAACCGCGGCTGCTGCAGCGCCCGATCGTTGTGATGGGCGATCGAGCGATCATCGGTCGACCCAAGGCACGGGTGGCCGAGTTCCTCGCTTCGGGTCCCGCCTGAGCCCCGCGGGCCGGGCCGCGCCCGGCAGGCGTTGGGCGAGCTCTAGCGGGCGAGCCACCCGCCGTCAACCGGGAGCACGTGTCCCGTGATCATGCTGGCAGCGTCGCTCGCGAGAAACAGAATCGCGGCGGCGATCTCGTCGGGCTCGGCAAAGCGTCCCATCGGCGTCTCGGCCAGCAGCTTCTCTGTCATGCCCGGCTCGTCGAGCAGCGGCTGCGTGAGCGCCGTGCGGACGAACGTCGGCGCTACGGCGTTCACGCGCACGCCCTGGGGCGCCCACTCGCAGGCGAGCGCACGCGTGAGGTTGATGACTGCGCCCTTGGCCGTGTGATACGCCAGGTTCGGGTAATGGGTTCCGCCGACCATTCCCATGATCGATGCCACGTTCACTACCGACCCGGTCCTGGCGCGCAGCATGTGCGGCCCGACCGCCCGGATGCAGAGAAAGCTCCCCGTCGGTCCGACGGCGAGCGTCTGGTTCCACCGCTCGGTCGATAGCTCGACAGCGGGCGAGCGGGCGCCGACTCCCGCGTTGTTGACAAGAATGTCAACGCGGCCGTGACCGCCAGCGATTGCGCTCATGACGCCGTCGACCTGCGTTTCGTTCGCAACGTCAAGCTCGTGGGCCTCAGCGCGGTCGAGGCCGGCCGCGACGGCCCGGGCAGCATCGGCATCGATATCGGTCACGGCAACGTGAGCACCGGCCGCGGCGAGTGCAAGTGCCGCCGCACGGCCGATACCGGCGCCGGCGCCGGTGACAACTGCCACCTTTTCGTCGAGGCGCTGGAGAGCGAGGATGTCCGTCACGGCCGGCTCAGCCTAACGGCGTCGTGGGCGGCCGGCACGAGCGGCCGACGATCGCTCGGTCGCCGGCCGCTCGAGCCGGCCGGACGAGCGACCGAGAAGCGACGCCGACTAGCTACGATGGCAGCAGTGGTGACACGTCTCTTGGCCAACTTCCTTTCAGCGACGTGGTCTCGCCTACCTCTTAGTCTTTGCCGCTGCTGCTAT
>JAUVPB010000297.1 GCA_030598925.1 Actinomycetes bacterium | reverse complement strand
CAGCGCGCTCGGGCTTGACTCACCGAGGCGGAACGACGCGTTCGCGACTCCTGAACGCTCGCTCGAGCGGGCCGCGCCCGTTGTCCCAGTACGTCACCGTCGCCTCGAGCCGAACCGTCTCCGCATCAAGCGGCGTGTTCGCGGCAACCCAGTCGAGCGCATGCTGAAAGACGTTGAACGCCGAGTCGAGACCCGCGCTCGCGTGCCGCCTCGCAAACGGATACTCCAGACCACGGCCGAGGACTAGCTCGTGCCACTCGTAGCCGCCAGGCCACGGGTCGCGTACGTCGTGGCGCTCCGCTGCCGAGTCCACGCGCACGATCTCGGCCTGCCAGTCGCTCGACGCGTTGAACATCTGCCAGCCGAAGACCTTATTCGGTACCCCGTAGGCGTGAACGGCAGCGAAGATCTGCGCGCCGACGACAGCGAGGACGATCAGGCGCCGCAGCCACCAGCCCCGGTCCCGGCCGCGCGCGGCCGGGTCACGAACCGTGGATGTCGCAGACGCCCTCATCGAAGCGAATGGCGTAGGGCCGAGCGAGCGGCGTGGTACCCGCACATACCGTGGACGCCAGGTCCGGGTGGTGTCGACGACGAGCAGAGGTAGATCGAGCCCGCCGGGGTCCGGTAGGGGTCGAGGCGCCAACTGGGCCGAGCGACGACCTGGCGCGGAGACATCGCACCGCCGGCGATGTCGCCGCCAGCGTACGACGCGTTGTAGCGCTCGAAGTCGGCCGGTGACATCGTGTGGCGTGCGCTGATCGCCTCGCGAAAGCCAGGCGCGAAACGTTCGATCTGCGCCTCCACGCGAGCGGTCATGTCGGCCGCGGAGCCGTTGGGAACGTGGCAGTACGCCCAGGCGACGTGGCCTCCCGCCGGCGCGCGCGTCTTGTCGGCCACGCTGGGTTGCGTAACGAGCACGAACGGCCGCTCGCTCGTCTCGCCCCGGCTGACAGCGAGCTCGGCGCCGGCGATCTCCTCGAACCCTCCGCCCACATGCACCGTCCCGGCTTCCGCGCACGCGCGGTCCGACCACGGAATCGGCTCCGACAATGCCCAGTCGACTTTGAAGACGCCCGGCCCGCGACGAAACGCTGCGATCGAGCGTTGATAGCGGGCGGGTAGGTCAGCGCCACAGATGTCGGCCATTGTCCAAGCCGACGTGGCGAACAGGAGGGCGCGAGCTCGAGGCAGCTGGCCAAGTCCCGTCACGGTGCGGCCGGTCTCGATCTCTCCGCCGAGCGAACGAAGCAGCGATGCGAGAGCTGTGACGATCGCGTGCGAGCCCCCGCGCGCGAACGGCCAGCCCGCCCGATGGCCGGCGAGCATCAGCGTCAGCCCGACGCCCGCCGTGAACGCATGATCGAGCGGCACGCTGGCGTGGGCAGCCATCCCCGCAATGAGCGCTCGTGCCCGGGGTGTCTGGAACCGTTCCGCGAACCACGTCGCCGAGCGGGCCGCCACAAGCCCGAAGCGCGCGAGCTCGGTGGGATGGCGGGGGACACGCAGCGGCGGACCCAAGGCAGCGTCAACGATGCTGTCCCAGTCCGCGGCAAGGGGGGCGACTTGCTCGCGGTACGCGGAGCTGTCGGCCGCGAGCGCGTCGGCCGTCTCCGGCACACCACGGAGCAGCACTGCCGCTTCGTCGTCCTCGAGCGGATGAGCCGCCAGGATCTCGGGCTGAGTCCAGTGGAGTCCGTGGTCTTCTAGCGGTAGCGATCCGAAGAACGGAGACGAGGCGCCGAGGGGGTGTACCGAGGAGCACACGTCATGGTGGAACGCCGGCAGCGTGAGCTCGCGGGTGCGGGCCCCTCCACCGATCTCGTCGTCTGCCTCGACGACGACGACCGAGCGGCCGTTACGCGCAAGCTCGACAGCCGCCGACAGTCCGTTCGGTCCGGAGCCAACGACGACCGCGTCGTACTCCGCTCCCCCATCCGTCCGTTCGCGATGTTGCCCGGCCATCACCAGGTCCTTCTACCCGAAAGACCCGGCCGTGCGAGGGTCAGGTCTTCGCGTAGAACGCCCGCGTGGGTGGCGCTCGGAACAGCAGGTAGAGGATAACGACCGAGACAACGATGCTCGTGACGCCCTCCCAGGCGCTGACGTCGTACCACTGGAAGACGATGGCGATGCCCTGGAACAGGTGCAGGAGCGTGAACCAGCCGACGGTCCAGCGCGCGAAGCTGCTCCCGCCCGCGAGCCAGACGGCCACGGCGACGAAGATGGCACCGACGGCTATCGCACCGATGCCGTATGCGACGAGCCCACCGCTCGACAGGCCGGTGTCAGCCTGCACCGACGCATCGTCGCGGTCGACGATCAGGCTGACGGCGTAGACGATGCCGACGGCGCCCGACAGGATGCCGGCCGCAACCACGAGGAGCACCGTCCACGGCGGTCGCGCGCGATCACCATTCTCGGTCATGTGCGAACCGAGCGAGCGGGCGAGCGGCCTGGCTTGGCGAGCGGGCACGCGACGGTCGTGACGACGGGCATCGAGCGGCAACGGTAGCCGACAGGCCTGGCCATCGCACACTCAAGCTGGGCCCGTCTCCTCCTCCTCGACCCTGGCTTGAACTCGAAAGGAGTTGCAGGGACGACTCGGGACCCGCAGGCAGGGCTAGCGCACGCGCAGGCTCGGAACCTTGGCGGCCGTCGGAGCCGTCGCCCTGATCGCGATTGCCGCCGTTGCGTTCTCGATCATGCGTGGCGACGCATCGGAGATCCCTGGCGACAGCGCGGATGCCCACGCTGACGATGCGCTCGTCGGGCCCCACACGCCGTGGCCGGGCTCCCTCGACGGCCGGCTCCTGGTCAGCCGCGGCAACCGGTGCGTCCTTCTGCCGACTGGGCGCCGGGCGGCACGGCTATTGGGACAAGCTGCCCCGGCCCCTCGACGCTTCAATCTG
>JAUVPB010000146.1 GCA_030598925.1 Actinomycetes bacterium | reverse complement strand
GGCGGGCGGATCGTGTTACGGCGGCGATAGTTGATGCGCGCGACGCGGTGGTCCGTGTCCTGGTTGAGGACGAGCGCCTCGCTCGTGGCGTCCAGCGGCTGAGCTGGGACGGTCGCGACGACTCCGGCGAAGTGGTGCCGGACGGTCCGTACCGTCTCCGGCTCGCTCTCGCTCGAGCGGGGCGGGAATTTCCCCTGCCGATGGTGTTCCGCGTCGACACGAAGCCGCCCCGGGTGACCCTCGTTCGCGCGGGGCCCACCACGATCTCCCCGGACGGCGATGGAGATCAGGACAAGATCTGGGTCCGCTACCGATCGAATGAGAGCGGGGCACCTAGCCTGTCGGTCGACGGCGCGATCGTTAGTCGCGGAGGCGTTCGGAGCGCTGGCCAGAGTGCGCTGAGCTGGCACGGTCGCATCGGCGGAGAGGCGGTCTCATCGGGCCACTACGAGCTCTCTCTCACCGTTCAGGACCGCGCGGGCAACGTCTCCGCGCCGATCGGGCCGATCGACGTGATGGTTGCCGGGACGAGCGACGCACCGGAGGGCGGATGAGCGGCGAGCTCCTCGCTCAGATCGGCGGTCCGCTTGCGGGAGTCGGCATCGCTGTCCTGCTCGTCGCAACGAGTCGGATGCTCCGCCTCGCGGCTCTCGCGGTCGCAGCGATCGGGACCGCGCTCGTGCTCGTTCACCTGCTTCCGGACGGGCATCGCGGCACGCTTGCCGCCGCCGCGATCATCGGCACCGTCATTCTTGCGATCGGTGCCGTCGCTCTCCGGCGCTGGCCATGGGCTCTGGCTTTCCTCGCGCTCGCCGCGGCACCTGCACGCATTCCCGTGTCGGTCGGCGAGACCGAGGCGAATCTCCTCATACCCCTCTACGCGATCATCGGCGCTGCAGCTCTTGCGCTTGCGTGGTCGCTTGCCCGCGACGAGCCGAGGAGTGCAGAACTAGGCCCGCTGCGATGGCCGCTCGCCCTCGTCGTGGCGTGGCTCGGGATCTCCGCCGCGTGGGCCAACGACCAGCGAGAAGCGTCGATCGACGTGCTGTTCTTCGTCGCGCCCTTCGCGATCCTCGCGCTCCTTGTCGCGAGGCTCCCATGGCGGCGCGCACCGCTCCACTGGCTCGGCGCTCAACTGCTGGCCATGGCGCTGATCTTCGCCGGCGCCGGCATCTACCAGTGGATCGCGCGAGACGTCTTCTGGAATCCCAAGGTCGAGATCGGCAACGTCTTCCAGAGCTTCTTCCGCGTGAACTCGCTCTTCTGGGATCCGTCGATCTACGGCCGCTTTCTCGTGATCGCGATTCTTGCTGGACTCACGATCCTGCTCTCGGCGCGGAGGGCCCGAGGGGTGTACCTGGGCGCGGCGGTGATCGTCGCCCTGTGGGTCGGGCTCCTGTTCTCGTTCTCGCAGTCGAGCTTCGCGGCGCTTACGGCCTGCGCGGCGCTGCTTGCGTTGCTTGCCTGGCGCTGGCGCGCGGCCGTGGCGCTCGCTCTGGTGGCAGCGGTCCTGGTGCCGGTCGTGGCGTTCGCGCCTCCGTTCGAGCGGGCGCGGTCGGCCCTGGTCGGCGACGGAGACACGTCGTTTGATCGCGCGACCGGAGGAAGGTTCGAGCAGATGAAGAGCGGTGCCGCGATCGCGCGCGACAACCCAGTGCTCGGCGTCGGTCTCGGCGGCTACCTCGATGCGTTCGCGGACGAGAAGGGTCTCGCACGCGCGCCGGCCCGCGCCGCGCTCCATGCGACGCCGGTCACCGTGTCGGCCGAGAACGGCTTCGTCGGGCTCGCGCTCTACCTGGGGTTGGTGGTCTCCGCGCTCCTCGCTGCGTTTAGGATCGGCATGGTGCCACAGCTCGTGCGCAACGTCGCCTGGATCGGCGGCCTATCGTTTGCAGCGATCACGGTTCATAGCTTCTTCTACAACGCGTTCTTCGAGGATCCGATGATGTGGGCCTCGCTTGGGCTCGTCGCACTCGCGCTCGCCAGAGTGGGCGCCACCGAACGGACGGGAGAAACATGATCGACAGCTGGAACAGGGTGCTGGTGCTCGCGCCTCACACCGATGACGGTGAGTTCGGCTGCGGCGGGACGATGGCCCGGCTCGTCGACCGTGGCGCAGAGGTCCGGTATGTCGCATTCTCGATCGCTACGAAGTCACTTCCCGAGGGGTTTCCGCCTGACACGCTGGCCCGTGAGGTACGTGACGCGACGAGTGCGATCGGAATCCCCGAGGCGCAACTGACGGTGCACGACTTCGACGTGCGGACGTTTCCCGAGCACCGTCAGGACATTCTCGATCTGTTGATCGACCTGCGCGACGCTTGGTCGCCCGACGCCGTGCTGATGCCGAGTCTGCGCGACATCCACCAGGATCATGAGGTTGTCGCAGCGGAGGGCCTGCGGGCCT
This sequence comes from Actinomycetes bacterium, assembly GCA_030598925.1. Lineage (GTDB taxonomy): Bacteria > Actinomycetota > Thermoleophilia > Gaiellales > Gaiellaceae > JAUVPB01. Next base: position 4,725 of record JAUVPB010000146.1, on the reverse strand, counting down.
TCAAACGCACGACGCTGCTGGGGTACGAGATCCCCTGGAACAACCTGCAGTTCGACTACCAGGCGTACGTCGAGCTCGCAACCGGCCAGATCGAGCGGAAGGTGGCGGCGCTTGGTTGCTACGCGTCGCAGCAGCACCGGAACTACGCGAACGCGGACTACATCTGGAACCTGGCGCGAACGCGAGGGATCAACATCGGGCGCGAGTTCGCGGAGGTCTTCGAGGTCTACCGAATCGTCTCGTGAGTGCACGGGAGCGGCGGCGACCGACAGACGTGTCGTGGGTTGGCCGGCAGCAGGTAGCGTCCGCCGCATGAGCGAGCCGCGCACCGGCAGCACCTCACACCGCGCTCACGCCCGCGAGCTGGGGCCCGTCGCGATAGCGGTCGTCACCGTCAGCGACTCGCGAACCGAGGCTGACGACGACAACGGAGCGTGGCTCGGCGAGCAGATCGAGAGCGCGGGGCATCGGGTCTGCGATTACCGCGTGCTTCCCGACGAGCCGAAGCTCATCGTCGCTGCGCTCGAGGAGTGCGCCGCCGGCGACGCACAGATCGTGCTCTTCAACGGTGGTACCGGGATCTCGAAGCGCGACTCGACATACGACGCGATCTCGAGCCGGCTCGAGAAGACGCTCTCGGGGTTCGGTGAGCTGTTCCGCATGTTGAGCTACGAGCAGGTTGGCGCCGCCGCGATGTTCTCGCGAGCGACCGCGGGTGTCTTCCGCGGGACGGTCGTCATCTCGACGCCTGGCTCGCCGGCCGCGGTGCAGCTAGCCTGGAACGAGCTGATCGCGCCCGAGTTGTCGCACCTGGCGTGGGAGGTCGCTCGGTAGCGATGGCCAAGCGCGTCATGGTGATCGGGCTCGATTGCGCTGCGCCCGAGCTGGTCCTCGACACCTGGCTCGACGAGCTCCCGGCGATCAAGGAACTGACCGAGCGGGGAACCTTCGGTGTGCTCCGCAGCTGCGATCCGCCGATCACGGTCCCGGCGTGGTCGGTGATGACCTCGTCGCGCAATCCCGGAACGCTCGGGTTCTACGGCTTTCGCAACCGAAAGGACCGGTCGTACGATCGTTTGAGCCTCGCCGACTCGCGCGCTGTTCGGCTCCCGCGCGTCTGGGATCTTCTCTCGCTGCGGGATCGTCCTGTGATCGTGCTCGGCGTTCCCCAGACGTATCCCGTCAGCCGTGTCAACGGGGTCATGGTCTCGTGTTTCCTCACGCCCGATGTGGAGACGAGCGAGTACACGTACCCGCCCGAGCTCCGGGACGAGATCGAGGCGCTCGTGGGCACGTACATGATCGACGTTCCCAACTTTCGTACCGACGACAAGGACCGACTCCTCAGCGATCTCGAGGAGATGACGGCGAAGCGGTTCCAGGTGGCCGAGCGGCTGCTCGAGACGCGCCCGTGGGACCTGTTCTTCATGGTCGAGATGGGGACGGACCGCATCCACCACGGCTTCTGGCGGTACTTCGACCCTGAGCATCGGCTGTTCGAGCCCGGCAACCCATACGAGGGTGCGATGCTCACGTACTACCGCGCGCTCGACACCAAGATCGCGTCGCTGCTCCGTCACGCGGATGACGATACGGCCATTCTGGTGGTCTCAGATCACGGTGCCCAACGAATGGACGGCGGAATCTGCGTGAACGAGTGGCTCGTGCGCGAGGGGTACCTCGTGCTCAAGGAGACCCCGTCGTCGCCCGCGAGACTGACCCCTGACATGATCGACTGGAAGCGAACATCGGCTTGGGGGGAGGGTGGCTACTACTCGCGAGTTTTCCTCAATGTGCAGGGACGGGAGCCGGAGGGCTGCGTGCCGGCGGACGACTACGAGCAGGTCCGGACGCAGTTGAAGGAGAAGCTCGAGGCGCTCGGCGACGAGAACGGAGAGCCGATCGGGACCGTGGCTCACCGGCCGGAGGAGCTGTACCCGGAACAGCGAGGCATCGCCCCGGATCTGCTCGTGTACTTCGGCGACCTGAGCTGGCGCAGTGTCGGGCAGGTTGGTACGGGCACGATCCACGTGTTCGAGAACGACACGGGTCCGGACGACGCCAACCACGCACCGGAGGGCATGTACCTTCTGGTCGCGCCGGGCGTGGACGCGGGCGCCGGTGGCCAGCGAGACATCGTCGACATCGCGCCCACCATTCTCGAACTTCTCGACGAGCCGGTGCCGGGCGAGATGGAGGGACGCAGCCTCCTAGTCTGACGTGGATCGGTTCGGTCTAGCCGAGACCGCTTGCGAGCTGGTCCCAGCTCGACGGGTCGCCAGGGCCGTAGAAGCCGCCGGCCACTCGTCCGAACTCGTCGATCAGGATCGTCGCCGGGTGGCCCGCGATCCCCCACTGGGAGATCTGCTGCCAGTCGTTGTCTGAGAGGACCGGGAATTCCCAGCCATACTCGTCGACGAAGGATCGGCCCGCGTCGTCGCCGTCCGTTACGTGGACACCGAGGTAGTCCACGTCGGGATTCTGTTTCGAGTACTCGCCGAAGGCACCGCCCTCGTCATTGCAGAATGGTCAATGCTCCGCGAAGACCTTGACGATGACGGGTCGGCCCTTGAAGTCCTCGAGCGAGATCGGCTCGCCGTCGAGTGTGCTGCCGGTTATTACGGGGGCGACCGGACGGCTCGTGTCTTCTTCTCTTGGTGTGCCTTCCTCGACCGCGGGCTCCTCTGCTGCCGCCGGTTCCTCAGCGGCAGCCATCTCGCCGCCCTCGTCATCGTCGGCGAGTCCGCGCTGCTCACCGATCTCCTCGCCCTGCGGAGCATTGTGTCCGCCATCCATGGACTCGCCGTCCGTGGATTCGTCGCTCACGGACTCGTCGCCCGTCGGCTCTGCAGGCTCGGAAGCGGGTGCCGCGGGCGGCGCGGTCGGGGCCTGAGCAAGCTCGTCGCCGCTGCCCCCACTCTCGCTGCCACCACAGGCAACGGCGAACGCCGCAACGAGCAGTCCGAGGAGTACGAGGCGCTTCATCGAGCTAGTAGATGCGTCGTTAGTCTCAAACGATGCACGTTCCACGCGACCTTTGTCGGCCGCCGCCCGTGCTTGCGAAAGGGTAGCGGCCCGACCGCTTGACGCCGCGCCATGCGGCCGGCCCTCGTTGCAGGAATGCGGGCGGGCGCGCTGGGCGCCGTTGCCGTAGACCGTACGCTTGCAGCGCTCACGATGAGGCGACAGACACCGATGGCTCGACGGGGCGGCATCCGTTGTCGATAGGACGGCGCCGGGGGCTCCGCTTGGCGTTGAACCTCGGCGTCGCCGGAGGCGTTCTCGCGTTCCTGATCTGGCAGATCGACCTGTCGCGCACGATCGATCTGATCGGGGCGGCCGGCATCGCTCCGTTCCTTGGCGCGATCGGGATCTTCCTGGGGACGACGGTCTTCATGGCGCTGCGCTGGCGTATCCTGCTTGTGGCGAAGGGCATCGAGGAGCCGCTGGCGTGGCTCGTCAAGCTCTACTTCGTCGGCTACGCGGCCGGGCAGCTGCTACCGACCTCCTTCGGCGGCGATGCGGTGCGAATCGTCGAGCACGCTCGCCGGCGACCGGATGCGCGGAGCGAGGCGGCTGCGGCTGTGCTGCTCGAGCGCTTTCTCGGCGCGGTCGGGACGATGGTTCTCGTCGCTGTCGGCCTGGGCCTTGCCTTCCGTCGCTACAGCGACATCTCGCTCTTCTACTGGATCGAGGGCAGCCTACTGGCCTGCGCCGTACTTGGAGCCGTTCTGATGTTCTCGGAGCGAGCCGCCCGCCTGCTGGCCCGCCTGGGGCCGATCGGTCGCGCCCTTCGCGTCGAGGGAATCGCAGCCAGGCTCTACGCGGCGCTCCACGGCTACCGCCGTCACGTTCCGGCGCTCGTGACCGTGGTCGCCATCACCCTCGTCGTCCAGACAACGCGGATCTTCGCCATCTGGCTGTGCGGCAAAGCCGTCGGTATCGAGCTGGGGCCACTCCCGTACTTCATCATCGGCCCGCTCCTGTTTCTCGTGATGCTCGTGCCGTTCACCGTAAACGGGCTCGGGGTTCGAGAGGCGTTCTTCATCGCCTTCCTCGCGCGGTTCGGCGTCGACGCGGACGCCGCGTTCGCCGCAGGCTTGCTCTTCTACGCGGTGACAGTCGCCACAGCGCTGCCAGGCGCCTTTATTCTTATGTGGCGTGGCGCCAAGCCATTGTTCGCGGGCGCGCGCAGCGCCTCGCCGTAGGGCGGCGGTTCGATAATCACTCGTTCGAGGGTGGCCAAGGTCGCCCAGATGGGTCAGGATCTGATCACCTCGTTGGGGCCCTGGTGATGGTCATCTGGGGGGAGAGCCGCAGCGACGACATGGTTTGCGAGGCCGCATCTACGGGCGAACGCCCCTAGGTGCGGTCTCGGTCCAAGTTCGTCCTGACCACGGCCCCAACGAGCCTTCTCACTCGGTTCGGGCTCGCAGCGGCACTTCGGTCGCGCGCCGTGCAGCGTGACGCGCGATAGTGGTGCCGTGACCGTCGGCGAAGTCAGCGTCATCGTTGTCTCGTACAACGCGCGTGGTGTTCTCGAGCGGTGCCTGTCGACGCTCGATACCGAGAGGTTCGAGGTAATCGTCGTGGACAACGCCTCGGACGACGGCAGCCCTGCCCTGGTGAGAGACCAGTATCCGGACGTGACGTTGATCGAGGCCGGCGGCAACCTGGGCTTCGGTGCGGCGAACAACCTCGGAATGCGACAGGCCGGCGGGTGCT
>JAUVPB010000045.1 GCA_030598925.1 Actinomycetes bacterium | reverse complement strand
TACATGGTTGCGAACTGTCCGGGTGGTGTCTACAACCTGACCTGTCACCCGCAGTTCATTGGCCGCGGAGCGCGGATCACCATGTTCGAGGAACTGATCGAGCACATGAAGGAGAGCGACGTCACATTCGAGCGGTTGCGCGATGTTGCTGTGCGGTTTAGGGACGAGAATCCAGTTGAAGCCTGGGCTGACGCCAATCCACACAGGACCGGAGCAACCGCCCGAACGCCAGTGGCTCACGGCTAGCCGCATGTTCAGCAAGGAAGGAGATCTATGAGTGCGTCCACCCCAGAAGCTCGGTTGGAGGCAATGGGACTGTCACTTCCGCCGCCGCCCGAGGCGGTAGCGAACTACATCGGGTTGCGGATAGTCGACACCATCGCGTTCGTCTCGGGTCATGGCCCCGTCGAGGGCGGGCAGCTCATCTATCGTGGCAAGCTGGGCCAGGACGTTGACGTCGAGACCGGGCAGAAGGCTGCTCAGCTCGTGATGCTGAACCTGCTGGCCACGCTCAAGGCGGAGACCGGCGAGCTCGACAGGGTCGAGAACGTCGTGAAACTGCTGGTCATGGTGAACTCAGCGCCCGATTTCGCCGAGCAGCCCGTCGTCGCCAACGGAGCGTCGGACCTGCTGGTCGAAATCTTCGGCTCCGAGCGGGGAAAGCACGCTCGCTCGGCCGTCGGGATGGGCGCGCTACCGTTCGGAATCTCGGTCGAGATCGAAGGGATCTTCGAGCTTCGCGCCTAGGGTTCTGACGTTGGTTCAGGCTGACCTGAAGAAGGAGCCGATCTCAGCTGGCCCTACGAAGTCTCCACGCAGAAGCCGGTTCGCTTACTGTCGAGACAGAGGAGGCCACGTAGCGTCACGCCGTCGTCTGCGAGAACTACAAGCCGTCGCCCACCCGTCTCGTCGAGCTGCGCCAGTGCCTCGCTCATCGGAGCGTCAGGAGTGGTCGTGGCATGCTCGGCTTGCGCGTAGGTCGAGGCATGCGCCGCGGCTGGCACCTCGTCGGGCAGGGCGTGCTTGTCGATCGCGCCGGCGAATCGGGGCCCGTCGATGAGGAGCGCGGTCTCGACGTGCGGGTTCTTGAAGAGCTCTCGTAGCTCGCCGACGGTGGCGCTCGCCGGCAGAGTCTTGGGCCGTGTGACCATGACGTCGCGAACATAGGCCGCGGACGCGCCATCGCGCGGGATCTTCTCGTTGGAACAGTCGGTCATGTTCGCACCGCCCTCCCGTCGATCGCAACTCGTTCGCTGCCATCGCCTCTGCGTGCTTCGCAGCTTGCTCGTCACAGAATAGGCGCTTCGTGCCCGCTAGCCGTCCAGCTCGAACTCCTGATCGCCCGCCTCGGTGGTGGCCAGGTCCTGGCGCGGCGGCGGGTAGCGCGCGACGTGGTCGCTCAGAGAGCGCGTTGGGTCGCGAGAGCGCAGGTCCTGCCGGAGTCGTGCCGTCGCGGCCTGGTCGAGTGCGTAGTCGGGCTCCGGGCCCAGCACGACCCCGTAGGCCTCCCGCGCGAGCTCGGCGGTCGTGAAGTCGTCGAGGACGTCCTCGCGGACGAGGTCCGGCTCCCGGTCGAGCGGGTCGCCCCAACCGGCGCCACTCGGCACGCGTAGCTCGAGCCATTCGCCCTGGCGGAAGTGGACGTTGGTCACGAGTGCGGGCAGGGGCTGTTCGCTCGGCAGGCCGGCGTTCTTCGTGATGGAGCCGCAGAGCCCGTCCCAGCCGTCGAACACGGCGCGCGGCGGGTCCAGGTGACGGTCGCCCTCGCAGGCGAACAGACCGTCCTCCGTAAAGCGGTTGCGGCGAACGATGCCGATCCCGCCTCGCCAGCGACCGGGCGCCGCGGGCTCCGGGCGCAACTCGTACTGGTCACAGCGAAGAGGAAAGCGCAGATCACACTCCTCGATCGGGGTGTTGCGTGTATTGGCGAGGTGGCAGTCGACCGAGTCGAGGCCGTCCTTTCCGTTCCGGCCTCCGTAGGAGCCTTCGTTGATCTCGATGTGTACCCAGTACTCACCGCGCTCAGCGACGTAGCCTGAGTAGACACCCGCAGTGAGAGCCGCCGAGCTGCCGGCGAGCGTCTGTTGCGGAAGCGGTTCGGTGAGGGCGAGGATGACGTTGTCAACGAGGCGCTGCACCTGGCAGAACCGAGAGAAGCACGATCGGGGGAACCGCGGATTGAAGAGCGAGCCCTTCGGCGCGACGAGCTTGATTGGCCGGAACACGCCGTCGTTCTGAGGGACGTTCTCGGGAAAGATCGCCTCGTCGAGCAGGATGGTTCGTATCGCGTAGTACGTGCTGACAAGCGCTGAGCCTTCGTACGGGACGTTGTAGCCCGTTGGCACCTCGTCGTTGGAGCCCGTCACGTCGACGGTGATCTCGTCGCCGTCGACGATCACGCTCGTCTCGACCCGGAGTGGGACGCCGCGGTTCACGCCGTCGTCGTCTAGCCAGCCGGTTGGCGCCCGATAGGTTCCGTCGGGGATCTTCGCGATCTGTGCGCGCAGCATTCGCTCCGAGTAGTCCATCCAGTCGTACGCCGAACTCATCACGATGTCCGGTCCGTAGCGGTGGACGAGGCGCAGGAAGCGATCGTGCCCGAGCCGACACGCGGACAGCATCGCGTTCAGGTCGCCGCGGTTCATGGTCTCGGTACGGACGTTGTCGAACAGCATGCGGTCGACGTCCTTGTTCAGCTCGCCCGCTCGGTACCAGCGGATTCCGTTGTAGAGCTTGGCTTCCGCGTAGACATCGAATGCGTCGGGGTTGATGCCGGGGAAGGAGCCGCCAACGTCGAGGACGTGCCCGTTGACCGATGCGAATCCCAGATGTTCGCCTTCGTGGAAGATCGGCACCGAGACCGAGACGTCGGGGCTGTGCGAGGCGCCCAGGTACGGATGGTTGTGAACGATCACGTCACCCGGCCCCAACTCGCCCTGCAGGCGGCGCAGGAAGCCCCTGATGTACCAGGGCAGCGAGCCGATGTGCATTGGCGTGGAGTCCGACTCGCAGAGCTCTCGACCTTCCGAATCGAAGATGCCCGCGCCGAGGTCCTCCGACTCGCGAATGATCGACGAGTAGCTCATGCGGAACAGCGCAAGCGCCATCTCCTTCGCGATCGCTCCGAATGCGCCGCCGAGAACGCGCAACGTGACGGCGTCCACCTCCACCCGCAGCCGGGTCGGCGGCCCCGGCAGTTGGCCGAGTTCGTGGTCGACGATCGACACGGAGCGAGCCGGCTTACTCGATCGCCGCTGTAGCCATGATCTCGACGAGCAGGTTGGGAAGCGCGAGTTTCGCCTCCACTGTTGCCCGAGCCGGCGGCTCATGGGGCGCGATCCAGGCTGTGTACACCTCGTTCATCTCGTGGAACGTGCTGACGTCGGTCAGCCAGATGTTCACGGTCAGAAGCTTCGACTTGTCGGTACCGACCGACGCGAGCACCTCATCGATCTGCTCGAGGATGTCCTCGGTCTGCTCTGCAACGGTGTCACCGTTTCTCGCGATGTGTCCCGAGAGATACGCGGTGTCCCCTCTCACGACTGCCATGCTCAGAAACGATCGGACGTCGTGGCGTGTGATGGTCATAACGATTGCTCCTTTACGTTGAGGCTTTTCGCATCCGTGTTCGACCGGCGGCCTACGCAAACCTAGCCGGTGACGGCGCTTCGTCGCTCGAGCGCGGGAGGAAGGACTACCGTGTTCCAGTGTCCAGAGGGACGACGGGGCGGCGGGTGCCGCCGGAGCTCGCAGAGGGGTGGTGCTACGAATGGCGATCGACGGAAAAGTGATCGTGATCACCGGCGCAAGTAGCGGAATCGGTTCGGCGACCGCGCAGCGACTGTCCGCCGAAGGAGCCCACGTCGTCGTAGGAGCCCGACGCGCCGATCGACTCGAAGCGCTCGCCGCGGAGATCGAGGCGTCCGGAGGCAGCTGTGCGTGGCGGCAAACCGACGTCACGAACCGCGACAGCGTCGAGGCGCTGGTTCAACTCGCCAGGGACTCGTTCGGTCCCGTCGACGTCCTCGTGAACAACGCCGGTCTCATGCCGCAGGCTCCGCTCGACCAACTGCTCGTGGACGAATGGGAGCGGATGCTGGACGTCAACGTGAAGGGGGTTCTCTATGGCATCGCGGCGGTGTTGCCCGAGATGCGCGAGCGAGGGAGCGGACACATCGTGAACCTCGGCTCGGTCGCGGGCCACAAGGTCTTCCCGGGAGCCGCCGTCTACTGCGGAACGAAGTTCGCCGTGCGCGCGATCACGGAGGGTCTTCGCCAGGAGGCCGGCCCCGATATTCGCGTGACGCTCGTGTCGCCCGGCGTGATCGCGACGGAGATCACGCAGACCATCAGCCACCCGGAAACGCGGAAGCTGATCGATGAGCGCTATTCGATTGCGCTACCGCCGACAACCGTGGCCGACGCGATCGCCTACGCGATCGCCCAGCCCGCCGAGGTCGACGTCAACGACATCATTCTCCGGCCCACAGCACAGGAGCATTGAGCGTCCCGTCTCGCGGTACTGCTACGGCAACTCGGCGTACAGATCCACCGGGTTGCGGTCGGGATCCAAGATCGTGGCGTAGCGCTGGCCCCAGAAGGCGTCGAACGGCTCGGTCCTCACCTCATGCCCTCTGTCGGCCGCCGCCTTGAACCGCGCATCGACGTCCGCGGGCGAATCGCACCGAAGCGCGAAGTGGACCTGCCGGCCGCCTTCAGCCGGCTCGTACGTCGAGAACTTCTGCATGACCTCGACCGTATCGAACATCACGCGAAATCCGGACGCGACCTCGACCTCGACGTGGCCTTCGCCGTCGGCTCCGGCCGGAATATCGAGCCCGAGCAAACGGTAGAAGCCGAGGGTCTGACTCATGTCGGCGACGACGATCCCGATCGCGTCGAACCGTGGCACCGGAGCGCTCCTCCTGTCCTGTGAACGGCAACGTTATGGAATCGCGCGTCTTGTCGCGTCCGGGTTGCGTACCGGCCGCGCCCGTGACATGTCGCCGGGGCCACGCCAACACGAGCGGAAACGGCTGAGCGCCACCCCGCAACTACACTGAGCCGATCGTGGCTGAGGCGTTTCTCGTCGACGCAGTTCGCACCCCCATCGGCAAGCGGGGCGGATCACTTTCCGGACATCACCCGGCCGAGCTTGCGGCGGTTCCGATCAAGGCGCTGCTCGAACGGACCGCCGTTTCGCCCGAGTCGGTGGACGACGTCCAGCTCGGTTGCGTGAACCAGATCGGGCCGCAGACGAGTTGCATCGCGCGCACGGCCTGGCTCACCGCCGGGTTACCCGAGCACGTGCCTGGCGTCACCATTGACCGCCGCTGCGGCTCCTCACTGCAGGCCGCACAGTTTGCGGCGACGACGGTGATGGCGGGCGTGGCCGACCTGATCGTCGCCGGCGGCGTGGAGAGCATGAGCATCGTGCCGCTCGGCTCGCCGCGCCGAGCCGTCGTCGAGGGGCAGACCGAGCCGCTGCCCGGACCCTTCGACGCAAACGGATGGCGCGAGCGCTACGGCGACATTGATCCGAGTCAGTTCCGGGGCGCCGACATGATCGCGGAGCGATGGGGATTCGAGCGAGATGACCTCGAGGAGCTTGCTGAGGCGTCACACGAGCGGGCTGCGGCGGCCTGGGCTGGGGGCCACTTCGAGGCTGAGACCTGCACGACACCGGGAATCGATCGTGACGAGGGAATCCGCACTCCCGTCGATCGCGAGAAGATGGCTGCCCTCGACCCGCTGGCACCGGGAGGCACGATCACTGCTGCGCTCGCAAGCCAGATCTCCGACGGCGCTGCGGCCCTGCTCGTAGCGTCCGAGCAGGCAGTGGAACAGCATGAGCTCGAGCCATTGGCGCGTATCCACACCATGACGGTGGCCGCCGACGATCCGATGATCATGCTCACGGCTCCGATCGCGGCCACGCGGAAGGCGTTCGAGCGCTCCGGCCTGGGCCCGGCCGATCTCGATGTCGTCGAGGTCAACGAGGCGTTCGCCTCGGTCCTCGCTCTCTGTGAACAGGAGTTGGGTTTCGAGCGGGAGCAGGTGAACGTCAACGGTGGCGCGATCGCGCTTGGGCATCCGCTCGGTGCCACGGGCGCGCGGTTGCTCACGACGCTCGTCCACGAGGTGCGCCGCACCAAGGCACGGTACGGCCTGGCAACCCTCTGCGAAGCCGGCGGGCAGGCGAACACGATGATCCTCGAGCGCGTCTGACGCGTTTCGGCGCCGCGCCTCGTCAGGTACTCGAGTCGCCGGAGGGATCGAGCCGGCGCCCGTCGTCGTCGTACTCATACACGCCGCGCAATGTCTTTCGGCCGAAACGGCCAGCCGCCACGAGATTGCGTGCGACCGCCGGTGCCCGGAAGCGGTCGCCATGTACCTCGGCGAGCGCGTCTGCGGAATCGAGGAAGGTGTCGAGCCCGACGAGGTCGCCGAGCTCGAGCGGCCCCATCGGGTGGTTGAAGCCGAGGCGAAGCGCCTTGTCGATGTCCTCTGCGCTCGCGAGGCCCTCTTCCAGCATGCGCATGCATTCGAGCCGGAGGATCACCGAACAACGCGTGGTGAGGAAGCCCGGGACGTCTTTTAGGCACACAACCGTCTCCTTGCCGAGGCTGTGGGCGAATGCCTCGGCACGCTCGAGCGTTTCCGCGGTCGTCTCGAGGCCCGCAATGAGCTCGACCAGACGCATGATCACAGGCGGGTTGAAGAAGTGCATGCCGACGAGGCGTTGCGCATCCTCTCCGAGCGTGCCGCCGATGGCGGTGATCGACAGCTGGCTCGTGTTTGTCGCGAGCAAGCAATGGGCGGGAGCTTCGTCCGCGACCTCGGCGACGATCTCCTGCTTGAGCGAGAGATCTTCGGGCACAGCCTCGACCACCGTGTCCGCCTTCTGAACAGCGTCCGTCAGCTCGGTGGTGAAACGCAGCCGGGAGAGCGCAGCCTGACACTCGGCCAGCGTGAGCGTTTCCTTGCGGGCCAGCCGGGCAAGGCTGCCCTCGATCGTTGCCCGCGTGCGATCGAGTTGGCTCGCGGTGACGTCGAGCACCCAGACCCCGTGGCCCGCGCAGGCTGAGATCTGTGCGATCCCGCCGCCCATGATCCCGCCGCCGAGCACGGCGACGTTCATCGTCGGCAGTCGCGTGGCGACAGGATCGGCATCGCGCCGTCGAGGATAGTCGTTGAGTCGAATCGGTTGGAGGCCTCTCACGTGGAAGACCCCGTCGAGTTCTTGACCGTCTGTGGCGGCGCTTGCTGCGATTCGTCTAATGCCTGCCGCGCCGAGCGACGGCTTGAAGGCGGCGCTGTCGGGTCACGCGTCGCGCTCCTCCCAATCCACCCGTTCGGTGCCCGTACGCTCGACGTACGCGTGGACCGCGACCCCGACCGTTGGGACGCTCGAGCGCGACTCTTCGTCCGGCCTCGCGCTCCATCGCAATCGGGCCGGTCGGGCGACGCGTGCGCAATACTCGTCGAATGGCGCCGCAGCTCGCGCTCGACCACTGCGTGATTCACGTCTCGGACTGGGACCGCTCCAACGCCTTCTATCGAGACGTGCTCGGCGCCGAGCTCGTCGACCGACCCGGCGCCCGTTGGGCATACCGGTTCGGTGACCAGCAACTGAACGTTCACGGCCCGGGTCTCGATCCTTCGCCGGTCGCTCGGGTTCCGGTCGAACCGGGAAACTCGGATCTCTGTTTCGTCTGGCCCGGGTCAGTCGCCGACGCAGTGGCGCACCTGGAGCGATGCGGTGTGGAGATCGAGCAGGGCCCTGTCGTACGTCACGGCGCGCGAGGGCCGGGTGAAAGCCTGTACTTCCGCGACCCTGACGGAAGCCTGCTCGAGCTGATCGCCTACGAGGGCGAGCGCACGGGCTGACTCACGGCGAGGCGTTGTGCGCCGGCTACGCGCTGGTCGCAGCGTGCGCGAGGATCGCGCCGTCGTCCATTGGACGGATTGGCTCGAAGTTGACCGAACGGACGTAGTCTGGCCTCGGGTTCACCACCTCGGTCGGCTTGTTGGCGACCGGGTTGTAGACGAAATAGACCTGCCAGCGGTCTCTCGGCGAGAGATTGTGGCCGGAGGCGTGCAGGACGTTGGCGTGGAAGACCACAGCGGTGCCCGGTCCGCCGACGATCGGCACGGGCGCCGGAGATTCTTTGAGTACCTTCACGAGCCGCTCCCGCTCGATCGTCCACTGCTTGTAAGAGGTCGTCTCCTCGTCGGCGTACGGCTCCAGGCGGCCGAGCTCGTGTGAGCCGGGGACGATGTACAGGCAACCGTTCAGCTCTGTCGCCTCGTCGAGCAGCACCATCGAGGTCACCATGTTCGAGGTCGGCACTCCGTCCCAGTACCAGTACCCGTAGTCCTGGTGCCAGAGCCAGACGGTGCCCTCGATCGCGACCTTCGTGTTGACCTTGGAGTGGTAGATGTAGACGTCGTCGTCACCGAGGACCTGCGTCGCCGGTTTAAGGAGGCGGGGGCTCCGGGAGAGCGCGTGGAACGGCTCTGACTGAGTCGGCCCGTCGTTCTCGTGAACGCGGAACACCGTGCGCAGCCCACCGGTGCGCTCACGCACGACGTGGTCGGATTCGATGTCCCGCATCCGGCCGAGGTCGGCCCGCAGGGCCTCGGTCTCGGCCTCACCGAACAGGTTGGGAAAGATCAGGAATCCGTTCTCGCGAAAACCTCGTTGTTGGTCGTCGCTCAGTTCCATCCCGCCTCCTCGATCGTGACCGGGTCCCTGCGATGCTACCCGGGTCTGGAGCTCGGCAAACCGTCTACATGGACGGGCGCACGGGCCTCTAACCGTCCGTCTCGACCGTGATTGCCTCGGTCGGGCAGGCCTCTTCGGCCTCGAGCACGTCGGCGAGTGGGTCTCCGGCCGGATCGACGACGAGTGCTACGTACCCATCACCGACGCGGAACGTACTCGGCGCCAGCGCGACGCAGCTCGCGGTGCCCATGCACACGTCTTCGTCGACTACGACCCTCGGATTCGGCACGGGACGTAGCCTACGTCACCGGTCGCATCGCGTTTCGGCCCGGTAAGGTCTAGCCGTGGCTCTCGATCCGCAGGCGGTGGCGTGGTTAGAGGAAGTGCGGGCTCTCGGCCTGCCCGCATACCACGAAACGCCGCCGGTGGAGGGCAGGAAGCTCATGGACGAGGGCTCCGCGGCGCTATACGGCGACCCTGACCCGGTCCACTCGGTAGAGGACGCCGACGCAGCCGGCGTGCCAGTTCGCATCTACCGTCCCAGCGACGACGAACTACCCGCGCTCGTGTATTTCCACGGCGGCGGCTGGGTGCTCGGCAGCGTCCGCTCACACGACGGTCTCTGTCGGACCTTGGCGGCGCGCTCTGGCTGCGTCGTCGTATCGGTCGACTACCGGCTCGCACCGGAGCACCCGTTCCCGGCGCCCGTCGACGATGCCTGGACCGCGACCGCATGGGCCAACGACAGGTTCCCCGGCCTCGCGATTGCAGGCGACAGCGCCGGCGGGCACCTCTCCGCGGTCACGGCCTTGCGTGCCCGTGACGAGGGACTGACGCTTGCCCTGCAGGTCCTCGTGTACCCGGTGACTGACTACGCCTTCGACACGGGCTCGTACAAGGAGTGGGGGACCGGCACGAACCTGACTGAGGACAGTATGCGCTGGTTCTGGGAGCACTTCGTACCCGACGGGGTCGATGCGAACGACCCGCGGGTCTCGCCGTTTCGGGCGCCGGAGCTCCGGGGCGTTGCTCCGGCACTCGTCGTGACTGCCGAGTGCGACCCGCTCTCCGACGAGGGCGAGGCGTACGCGAAGCGGCTTGCCGAAGCCGGGGTCCAGGTCTCGCTGAGCCGGTACGACGGTCAGATTCACGGCTTCTTCCGCCTGGCGGCGGTGTTCGACCGCACCCAGGACGCGATCGACGAAGTCGCAGGAGCCGTCCGAACGGCTCTCACTCCGAGCCGCTAGCTGAACCGCACGACCGTCCGGACCCCCGGCGCGCGTTCCTCGGCGAAGACGCAGGGCAGCTCGTCGAGCGTGATCGTCCGTGAGACGAGGTCTGCCACCGGAATCGTGCCGTCTGCGCACCAGCCGGCGTAGCGCGCGAAGTCTTGTTGCGGGTCGATGGAGCCGTAGATGCAGCCCGTGATCTGCAGCTGCTTCCGGAGCAGGGTTCGTGGCGCCACCGAAACGCGGATATCGGGTGCGATGCCGCCGAGGATCACCAGGTGGCCTCCCACCGCGAGAGAATCGAGAGCCGAGAGGAAGGCGGTCTCGTGCCCGACCGCCTCGAAGGCGACATCGACGCCGCCGAGCTCGGCCAGCGCCCCGGCCGCGTCGTGCGGTTCGAACAGCTTCGTCGCGCCACGCGCGGCGGCGAGCTCGAGGTGAGACGCGTCGGGGTCGACTGCGACGATCGTGCCGGCCCCCGCGATCCGCGCGCCGGCGACGACGTTGAGGCCCACCCCACCGACGCCCCACACGGCGACGATCGAACCCGGTTGCACGCGAGCGCAGTTGAGCGCTGCGCCGACTCCGGTCGCGATCCCGCAGCCGACGAGCGCCGCCTGCTCGACGGGCAGAGACGGGTCGATCGGGATCGCTGCTTCGGCTGGAACGACGAGCAGCTCGCTGAAACAGCCGAGAGACAGGAGTCCGGGGATCGCCTCGCCCCGCCAGCGCGACCGCCCCTCGCGTAGATCAAGGCCGTGCGCGCACACCTCGGGGCGTCCCGCCAGGCATTGCCGACACGAGCCGCACGGAGTCCGGTACGAGAGGACGACCCGCGTGCCGGTCACGAGCTCCGTGACGCCCTCTCCAACCGACACGATCTCGCCGCAACCCTCGTGTCCGAGTATCAGCGGCGCAGCAAACGCGTCACGGGGCGCCGCGATGTCGGTGTGGCAGATACCAGCCGCGAGCATGCGGATCTGCACCTCGCCCGCCTCCGGCTGCGGCACGTCGACGGTCTCGAGCCGCGGCACGCCGCCGAGCCGCTCGAGCACGAACGCACGGACGGTCTCAGGCTCCGGCACCGTCAGCGCTCCAGCAGGAGTGGGAGTGCGAGCAGGCCGCGCACGTCACCCCGGGCTCGCCAGACGGGATCCTGATCTGGGTCGAGTTCAAAGTTGGGCATGCGCTCAGCGAGCTCAGCCAGCATCACCGCCATCTCGAGCCGAGCGACGTTCGCGCCCAGGCAGAGGTGGTGGCCGTACCCGAACGTCACGTGGCGGTTTGGCTTTCGCTCCAGCACACAGGCATCTGGTTCAGGAAACTCGCGGGGATCACGATTCGCTGCCGCGTACGCGAGCGCAACGACTTCGCCCATCTTGATCTTTGCGCCGTGAAGCTCCAGATCTTCCGCCGCGTTGCGGCAGAACACCTGGATAGACGGGAATAGCCGGAGGAACTCGTTGACGGCACTCGGGATCGACTCCGGTTCGGCGAAGACGCGGCTGCGGATCTCCGGCTCCTCGGCGAGGAACTGCGCGGTCATCGACATCGCCCCGGCTGTTGTCTCATGACCGGCCATCAGCATCACGACGCCGAAGCCGCGAATCTCCAGGTCGGTCAAACGGTGGCCTTCGACCTCGGTATCGAGGAGGAGGCTGATGAAGTCGTCGCGGCGCTCCTGCTTCCGCTCCGCGACGAGGCCGTCGAGGTAGTCCTGAAACTCCTGCCCGGCTCGCTTCTGTTCCTCCGGGTCGTTGATCGAGCCCTCGAACATCCGCCGCACCCAGTCGCCCCACTTCGGCTGGTCCTCGACGGGAAGGCCCATGAACATCCCCAGCGTTCCGAGCGACATCGGCGTAGCGAACTCGGCGACGAAGTCGCCGCTGCCGCGCTCTACGATCGGCTCGAGGAGTGACGCGGCCAGCTCATGCAGGTCGGGTCGCAGGGCCTCGACGCGGCTCTTGGCAAAGATCGGGTTGACGATGCTCCGGTAGAGCGTGTGCTTCGGCGGGTCGAGCTCGATCGGAAGCTGTGGATAGTCGCGCGGCTGGCTGGGCGGGATCACGGTTGTCCCGACGACGCTCGAAGTGAACCGGCGCCAGTCGATCGCGGCCTCGGTGACGTCTTCGTAGCGGGAGAGGAGCCAGAACCCTCCGTAGTGCCCGCTGTGGATCAGTGGATGTTCCTCGCGGATCTCCGCGAGCACGGGATGGGGGTCAGCCACGAATGCGGGGTCATGGTGGTCGAAGTCGGTCTCGACGATAGGGGTCTCGCTCTCACTCATCGGCGATCCTTCCGTCTCGTGACGCAGGCTCAAAGTCGTAGAATCCCATCATGGCTACCAAACAGCAATCTCAGATGAGTGCAGGCCTCGGACTATCCGATCCGAGTCTCTTCCGCCAGCAGGCATACGTCAACGGTGAGTGGATCGACTCGGACTCCGGCGAGACGATCGAGGTCAACAACCCGGCGACCGGTGAGATCCTCGCCGAGGTGCCGAAGCTCGGAGCCATCGAGGTCCGACGGGCGATCGAGGCGGCCGCGGCAGCGTTCCCAGACTGGCGTGATCGCGTCGCAAAAGAGCGTGCCGTGATTCTCAGGCGCTTCTACGATCTGATGCTCGAGAACCAGGACGATCTGGCGATCATCCTCACCAGCGAGCAAGGCAAGCCTCTGGCCGAGGCCCGCGGCGAGATCGGGTACGCCGCCTCGTTCCTGGAGTGGTTCGGCGAAGAGGCGAAGCGCGTCTACGGCGATACCATTCCGGCCCACCAGGCCGACAAGCGCATCGTCGTGCTCAAGCAGCCGATCGGTGTATGCGCCGGCATCACGCCGTGGAATTTCCCGTCCGGCATGCTTACACGCAAGGCGGCTCCGGCTCTCGCGGCCGGCTGCACGTTCGTGTTGAAGCCGGCTAGCCAGACGCCGCTGTCGGCGCTCGCGCTGTGCGAGCTCGCCGAGCGAGCCGGTATGCCGCCGGGCGTGCTCTCGGTCGTCACCGGCAATGCGCGCGAGATCGGCGGCGAGCTGACGTCGAATCCGACCGTACGCAAGCTCGGGTTCACCGGCTCCACCGAGATCGGCAAGCTCCTCATGGCCCAGTGCGCTGGGACAGTGAAGAAGGTGTCTCTCGAGCTCGGCGGCAACGCGCCGTTCATTGTCTTCGACGACGCCGACATCGAAGCTGCCGTTGAGGGCGCGATCATGTGCAAGTTCCGGAACGCGGGCCAGACGTGTGTCTGCGCGAACCGGATCTTCGTGCAGGACGCTGTCTACGACGAGTTCACGGAGAAGCTCGTCAAAGCGACCTCGGAGCTGGTCGTACGGCCCGGTCTCGAGGATGGCTCGCAGATCGGCCCGCTCATCGACGCCGCGGCGATCGAGAAGGTCGAGCAGCACGTCAAGAACGCCGTGGGCAACGGCGCCGAGTTGCTGCTCGGAGGCCAGCCCCACGAGTTCGGCGGCACGTTCTACCAGCCCACGGTCCTCTCGGACGTGAGCACCGACATGGACCTCTCATGCGAGGAGACCTTCGGTCCGGTCGCCGGGTTGATCCGGTTCTCGACCGAAGAAGAGGGTGTCGCGATGGCCAACGACACCGAGCTCGGTCTGGCGGCGTACTTCTACGCGACCGATCATGGGCGCGTATGGCGCGTATCCGAGGCGCTCGAGGCCGGCATTGTCGGCGTCAACACTGGGATCATCTCGACAGAGGTGGCGCCGTTCGGAGGCGTCAAGGAATCGGGGATCGGGCGCGAGGGATCCAAGTACGGCATCGACGACTGGGTCGAGATCAAGTACGTCTGCATGGGCGGCATCTAGCCGCTTCGAAGTCTGTTCGGTGTGGAGCCCGATCGGCGGCTCCACACCGAGCGTTTCCTCGGCGATCTAGCATCCGCCCGTGAACGCGGACGCAGCGCCTCGGGTCGAGGGCCGGATCACGTCGTCGTGGGTTGATCGCCACTACCGCCTGCTGCTGCTGGCGCCCGCGGCGATCCTGACGGCCCTCGTCGCCGTCTACCCGATCGCGTACTCGATCTGGGCGAGCTTCGTCAACTTCGACTTCCGCGTGCCAGGCCACGCGTGGGTGGGGCTCGAGAACTACACGAGCGTGGTCAACGATCCCGTAGCCGTGTCCGCCCTCTGGCAGACGGCGATCATGACGGGGGCGGCGGTGATGCTTGAACTCGCCCTGGGGTTCGTGCTGGCCCTCGCCATGGTGGGGCGGTTCCGCGGCAGAAACGCGCTCATGCCGCTGCTCATCTTTCCGCTCTTCCTCAGTCCGGTCGTGGCCGGCCAGGTCTGGGCGATCCTCCTGCAGCGAAACGGCCCGCTCGACACCGTGATTGATGGGATCGCCGGCTCAGACGTGACCATCAGGTGGACGATCGACGCACCCTGGAACTACGTCGCGATCCTGCTGGCCGACACGTGGCAGTGGACGCCTTTCGTGTTCCTCATCCTGCTCGCCGGGCTCACCTCGATCCCGTCGCGCCTGTACGAGGCTGCCGAGGTCGACGGCGCGAGCTATTGGCGGTCACTCGTCTTTCTCACGATTCCCCTGCTCCTCCCGTTCATGCTCCTCGCGGCGATCTTGCGATTCCTGGATGCCGTCAAGCTCTTCGACACCGTCTTCATCTTGACCCAGGGCGGGCCGGGCCACGAGACGTTCACGGTGGCGCTCCGTCTCTATGAGCAGGGTTTCCGATTGTTCCGCGTCGGGTACGGCGCAGCGGGAAGCTGGCTCCTCCTCCTGATCGTGGGCGTCATCGCGACTCTGCTGCTGCGCCGCATGGTCCGACGGCTGGTCGCCGAGCAATGAGTGGCGTGATGCGCAGGCGGCACCGCGTGTTCAGTCGCCGGTTCGGCAGCAGGGACACGCCTGCGTTGCCGCCGGCTTTGCGCTACGCGGTGCTGGTCCTGTACCTCGGCTTTCTCCTGTTCCCCATCTACTGGCTCGTAGTCACGTCGCTCAAGAGGCCGTCGGATCTCCTAACCGGCACGGCCCGGGACTTCTTCCCCACGAACCCAACTTTCGAGGAGTACGAGGTTTTACGTTTCTCCGACTCGAACCTCTACGACAGTTTGATCG
>JAUVPB010000171.1 GCA_030598925.1 Actinomycetes bacterium | reverse complement strand
TAGACCGTGGCTCGTGAGAGACGGACGCCGTCGATGATGCTCGCGTGGTTCAGCGCGTCGCTGACGACGCCGCACGAGCGGTCGAGCAGGCACGCGAGCGTCCCGAGGTTGGCGAGGTAGCCGTTGCCGAATACGAGAGCGCGCTCCGTGCCCTTGAACGCGGCGACGCTCTCCTCGAGCGCACGGTACGCCGAGTCACTGCCGGCGACCAGCCGGGAGGAGCCCGCGCCCGCCCCTTGCGCCGCACCGCGCGAGGCGGCCTCGCGCAGGGCGGGGTGGTCTGCCAGCCCGAGGTAGTTGTTCGACGAGAGGTTGAGCATGCGCGCACCGTCGCGCGTCGCCCAGGCGTGCGGCGCATCGTCTGTGACCGCGATCGCTCGTTCCAGTGATGCTTGCTGCCGGGCGCTGCTCTGCTCGGCGAGCCAGGTGGCCCATCTGCTCATTGCCCGGACTGTGCCAGCAGAAGGCGCTGGGTGTCGAGAAGGGGGACAAGTCGCTTCCTGATCGCGGACCCGCTCGGCTGCTCGCCGAGCCACGGCAGCGGGCCGGTGACGTCCACGTCACCGAACTCAGCGATCAGCTCGGCGTTCGTCGCGTTGCTCGGATCTTCCTCTGCGGAGTTCCTGTTCAGCACCACACCGGCCACCTGCAAGCCGAGCGACCGGGCGACCTGAAGCGTCAGAAGTGTGTGGTTCACCGTCCCGAGTGCGTCGCGAGCCACGATGACGAGTGGGTACCCGAGTGCGATGGCCATGTCCGCGACCGTCCAGGTCTCGCCGATTGGCGCGAGAAGGCCGCCCGCTCCCTCGATGACCAGCAGGTCGTGCCGGGTCGAGAGGAGGGTCGCCCGCTCGATAATCGGCAGCAGGCTGATCTCCTCGCCGACGGCACGTGCGGCCACAAGGGGCGCGACCGGCTCCTCGTACGCAACGACGTTCATGGCGTCGACCGCCGCGTCGAGCTCAAGCCAGGAGCGGAGGAGCATCGTGTCGCCCGCTGGGTCGGACGCCCCGTAGCCACTCTGCACGGGCTTGAGCACCCCGACCGATCGACCCTGGCTCTCGAGGGCGAGCGCGAGGGCGGCTGCGACGACTGTCTTACCGACGCCCGTGTCGGTCGCCGTGACGAAGAAGCCGCCGCCGCGGCTCACGGTTCAGACGGCGCTCGGCTCGGAGACGACGTCAGTCTCGGCCGACGGCACCGGTCCAAGGGGGCCGCCGATCGGCTCGATCGTGAAGCCGAGCTCCTCGATCATCCGCCAGTCCTCTTCGGGCGCCTGTCCTTGCTCCGTGAGGTAGTCGGCAACGAAGATCGCGTTGGCGGGGTAGAGGCCCAGTGGCTGCAGCGTTCCAAGATGAATCTCTCTACCCGCAGACATACGGATCTCACGGTCGGGGCAGACGAACCTGAACATCGCGAGCACGCGAAGCGCGAAGCGGGGATCGATCTTCGCTTGGCTGCCCTCGAGCGGCGTCCCCTCGATCGGGATCAGGAAGTTGACTGGGATCGAGTCCACGGCGAGCGTTCTCAACTCGAGCGCGACCCGAACCAGCTCATCACGGCTCTCACCCATGCCGACGATCACGCCCGAGCACGGCGAGATGCCTGACCGTGCGACCGCGCCTACGGTTTCGACACGATCCGTGTAGGTGTGGGTCGTGCAGATCTCGCCGTAGTGGGACTCTGCCGTGTTCAGGTTGTGGTTGTAACGATCGACGCCGGCAGCTCGAAGCGTTTCGGCCTCGTCGTCGTCGAGCAGACCCATGCATGCACAGATCTTGAGCGCCGGATGGCGTTTCTTGACCTGCCTGACGGCCTCTGAGACCTCGCGGAGTTCCCGGGCCGACGGGCGTCGCGCGGCGGTCACGATGCAGCACGTGGACGCGCGCAACTCGACGGCGCGTTCAGCGCGGGCCGCGATCTCGTGCGAGTCGAGCAACGAGTAGCGATCGATCTCAGCGGTTGAGACGCGAGACTGGGAGCAGTAGTGGCAATCCTCCGGGCAGATACCGCTCTTCGCGTTGATCAGGTAGTTGAGCTTGACCGTATTGCCGAAGTAGTGGTGGCGGACGCGGTAAGCGGCCGACAGAACGTCGAGCAGCTCCAGCTCGGGTGCGTCGAGGACGGCTTGTGCCTCGTCGGCGGAAGCGTGATCCCCGCCTAGCACGCTCTCAGCGAGCGCCGACCAGCGGCTTGTAGTCGAGTTCGTCGCCGTGCTCACGTCGTCGTCTCCGCGGTCAGGGTCGCCTCCAGGGATTGTTCCAACACGTCCACAATCGTTTCCAGCTCCGGGGACGTTATCGACAGTGGCGGTACGACGGTGATCACAGCGCCGATCGGGCGTAGCAGGACACCTCGCGCAACGGCCGCCGCACACACACGGCGCGCCGTCAACTGGGGAAGCGCGGCGGCAAGCTCAACTCCGGCCAGGAGCCCGGCCGATCGTATGTCGACGACGCCGGCAACGCCGGTGAGTCGATCACGCAGCAGACCTGCGAGCTCGTCGCCGCGGCCGCGCGCATTCGCGAGCACGTGTGTTTCCTCGATCAGCTCCAAGTGCCGCAGCGCCACAGCGGCTGCGAGAGCGTTGCCGCCGTAGGAGTGCCCGTGGTAGAGGGTCTCCGTGCCGAGGTCGTCGCCAAGGAACGCTTCGTGTACGTGTCCGGCCGCCACCGTCGCCGACATAGGCAGGTAGCCGCCCGTGATGCCCTTTCCGAGGCACAGCAGATCGGGTCTCAGCCCGCACTGCTCTGACGCGAACATCGTGCCGGTCCGGCCGAAGCCGGTCGCGACTTCGTCGCAGATGAGGAGCACGCCATGCTTCGCGCACGCGGCGGCGAGCTCGGATGCGGCCTCCGGCTCCGCGACGCGGATTCCGGCCGCGCCCTGCACGAGCGGTTCGATGATCGCGGCCGCGAGCTCTTCGTGGCGTTCAGCGACGATCGCGGCGGCCGTCTCGGCCCAGCTCGGGTCGTCGTAGCCGGGAGCACGCAGGACGCCGAATCGCAGTGGATCGAACAGGTCGGTGCCGAAGCCATCGGCTCCGAGCGAAAGTGATCCGATCGTGTCTCCGTGGTATGCGCCCCCGATCGTGAGGAACGTCGATCGTCCGTGCACGTTCTGGTTGGTCCAGTACTGAAACGCGATCTTCGCCGCCTGCTCGACGGCCGCCGCCCCATCGGAAGCGAACAGGAATCTCGGATTGTCGATCGGCACGACCCCGGTGAGCGCCTCTGCGAGCTCGACGACGACCCGGTTCCCGTTGCCGAGCATCGTGGAGTGCGCCACCCTGCCGAGCTGGTCTCGGATCGCCTGATCGAGCTCTGGCACGGTGTGTCCGAAGGTGTTGACCCAGACCGAGGAGATCGCATCGAGATAGCGTTGACCGCCGACGTCGATGAGGTAGTGGCCTTCGGCGCGTTCGACGATCACCGGTGCGTTCTCGGCGTAGGTGCCCATCTGCGTGAAGCCGTGCCAGACTCGCTCCTGATCGCGGGCAACCCACGCCTCGGCGCTCGCCGAGCGGCAAGTGGGCGATGAAGCTGCGGTATTTGGGGCTTCCGGGTTCACGGGCGGGTGGGTGAAGGACTATTGTGCCGCCTTTGGGGCGACAGCTGTGACTGAATCCGCGAGCGCGATCATCGACACCCTCGAAGCCGCAGGCCCTCGTCCGCGCGTCGTAACGAGGCAGGCTGGCGACCGCGCCGTGCTCGTGGAGTACGGGGAGATCGAGTTTGACCTCACGCTCAACTTCTTCGCCCTCGCCGCGCACGCGGCGCTTGCTGAGCACGCTGTCAGTGGCGTAGTCGAGTCGGCGCCCGGCTTTCGGTCGCTGCTGGTTACGTACGACCCACATCTAACGTCGGCCTCCGAGCTCGTCAATGCGCTCAGCGTCGTCCACCGCGACATCGATCCCAGCGCCGGCATGACGCTCCCCAGCCGCCTCATCCACCTTCCAATCGCGTTCGACGACGAGCAAACGCGGGCTGCAATCGCACGCTATGGCAACTCGATCCGCGACGACGCACCCAACTGCGAGGGTGGGAACAACGTCGACTACATCGCTCGCTACAACGGCCTTGCCGATCGCGAGGAGGTGTACGAGGCCCTGCTAGCGACGGAGCAGTGGACGGGGTTCATCGGCTTCTTCCCGGGCCTGCCGTTCATGTTTCCGCTCGACCCGCGCGAGGTGGCCTTCGTGCCGAAGTACAACCCGACCCGTACCTGGACGGCAGAGGGTGCCGTCGGCATCGGCGGCCCGTGCTGGGCGATCTACCCAGTCGAGTCGGCCGGTGGCTACCAGCTCGTCGGTCGCACGATTCCGATCTACGACATCGAGGAGCGCAACGAGGTCTTCCGAGGGAACCCGCTACTGCTCAGAGCTGGTGACCGCGTTCGGTTCCACCGGGTGGAGGAGGCCGAGCTCCTCGAGCTCTTCGGTGACGTTCGCTCCGACCGATACCGCTATCGGATCGAGGAAAGTCCGTTCGATGTCGCCGAGTACCTCAACTGGCTGCCATCGATTGAAGACGACGCGCGTGAGCGGCTGGAACGATGCGAGGCGGCGGCCGCGACGACGCCGGTTCCATGAGCGGCTCGGCCGGCATCCTGCACGTCACCGATGGTGGTCTCCAGACGACCGTCCAGGACTACCCCGGGCGTCCGGGCATGCTTGCGCAGGGCTTCTATCCCGCCGGTGCGATGGATCATCTTGCGCTGCGGGCGGTGAACCTCGTCGTTGGGAACCCACTCGGGACCGCCGCGCTTGAGATCACGCTTGGAGGCGTCGGGTTCAGGCCGGATCGCGCTGCTACGGTCTGCGTCGGTGGGGCGACGGCGCCCGTTACGGTTGACGGTGAGGAGGTCGAGTTGTGGACATCGCATCGGGTTCCGGCGGGCTCGGAGATCCGGGTCGGAATCGCTGAGGGCCCTGGCTTCCGGCAATACCTAGCCGTCGCTGGCGGGATCGCCGTCCCCGAGCTGTTCGGGTCGCGCTCCACTTACACTATGGGTGCTCTGGGAGGCCACGAAGGTCGCGGTCTGGTCTCCGGGGACGAGCTGCCGCTGGGGGCGGAGACCGACGCTGCGGCGGGGCGTCGATTGGCTGCGGGCGCGCGCCCGGAGCACGCGCGTGACTGGCAGATCGAGGCCGTCCGTGGACCGCAAGCTACGCCTGACTTTCTCACCGAGGAGGACATGGACACGCTGTTCGGTCGGTGGTGGACGGTCGATCCAAACTCAAACCGGACCGGGATCAGACTGGAATCGCACAAGTTCGACTGGGCGCGATCGAGCGGCGGCATCGCAGGAGGCCACCCATCGAACATTCTCGACAATCCCTACGCCGTGGGGTCCATCAATGTAAACGGCGACCTTCCGGTGATCCTGGGGCCGGACGGGCCGACGGCCGGGGGCTTCGTCGTCGCGGCGACGATCGCCCACGGAGCGTTCTGGAAGGTCGGGCAACTCCGTCCCGTAGGTGACCGGATCCGGTTCCGAGAGGTCTCGGTCGAAGACGCGATAGAGATCGACAACGAGCTCACCGGCCGGCTGACGGAAGCCAGCATCGAGAGCGTCTGAGCCACGAACGAACGAGGGAGCGAGATGGCCGCGAAAACGATCAAGTCTCCGTATCCAGGCACGTTCTACCGCCGATCGAGTCCCGAGGCCGAGCCGTACGTCAGCGAAGGCGACGAGATCGAGGCAGGTCAGGTGGTCGGGCTCGTCGAGATCATGAAGAACTTCCACGAGATCAAGAGTGACGAGGCCGGTCGGGTCGTCAGCGTCCTGCTCGAGAACGAAGCTCTGATCGAGGCCGGACAGGACGTGATCGAGCTCGGCTAGATCGTGGAGGGCTGCGTGGCACGACGTACGCGCGCGCACGCCCGCCTAGAATTGCCAGATGCAGCTTGCCGGTAAGACCGTCCTCGTCACGGGCGGATCTCGTGGGATCGGCCGTGAAGCGTGCCTCGCGTTCGCGCGGGAGGGCGCGGGCGTGCTCGTCCACTACAAATCCGAACAGGCTGCTGCGGAAGACGTCGTTGATCGGATCACGCAGCTCGGTCGTCGCGCGCAGGCCGCTCAGGCGGACGTCACCCAGGCGGCGTCGGT
>JAUVPB010000123.1 GCA_030598925.1 Actinomycetes bacterium | reverse complement strand
TGATCGACGAGGCGCACAACATCTGTCCAACCGAGCCCAGGACCAAGCTGCAGACGTCCTCCGCCGAACACGTCATACGAATCGCTGGTGAAGGCCGTAAGTACGGTCTCCACCTACTGCTCGCGACGCAGCGGCCCGACAAGATCCATCCCAACGCGCTCTCGCAATGCGACAACCTCGTTCTCATGCGCATGAACTCCGCCGCAGACCTCGCGCAGCTCGGGGAGACCTTCTCGTTCGCACCGGATTCGATGCTCCAGCAGGCGACGTACTTCGGTCAGGGCGAGACCATGATCGTGGGTGGAGTTGTTAGCCGCCCGACGCTTGCACGGTTCGGCGGACGCCTCTCCCCGGAGGGCGGCGGCGACGTTCCACTCACCTGGCTCACTCCGACCTCCGGCTGAAACATCTCCTAGCCCGAGCTGCTGTCGGGTCGCTCTCGAAGCGCCGTGCGACCCAGATTTCCGACCAGCAGCGCGATCACGGTCACGAGGTACAGCTGACCGAGCAGCGCCTCGACCATCGCGACCGTTCGTGAGAGGGGTTCCGCCGGGGAGAGGTCGCCGTAGCCGAGCGTGGTCATCGTCACGAAGCTGAAGTAGAGGTGCTCCTGAACCGTGCTGTCTGTCACATTCACGAAG
Source organism: Actinomycetes bacterium (assembly GCA_030598925.1). Classification (GTDB taxonomy): domain Bacteria; phylum Actinomycetota; class Thermoleophilia; order Gaiellales; family Gaiellaceae; genus JAUVPB01. The sequence continues at coordinate 7,460 of JAUVPB010000123.1, read as the reverse complement.
AGGCCATCGGGGTCGATCCTGCCGATCGCCCCGTAGATGGCGGCGAAGACCATGCCGAGCAGCAGGTAGATACAGAGCGCGCCCATCACCACCTGCGCGGTTACACGCCGCTCGACGCGGAGATCCCGAACGACGCCGAATCCGATGACCAGGGGAGCCACGGCGGCAAGAAGCGCCGTCAGGATGAACGACGAGCTACTAGGCCTGCCGTCCGCGCTCAGGAGAACGGCCGCCGCGCCCGCCAGAGATAGGACGACCACGATCTCGGCAGCCACCAGCAGCCGGCGGCGCGCACCCGCCACGAGGAGGGCGAGCAGGACGGTCGCTCCCTGAAGCGCGACGCCGACGAAGGTGGCCCAGTCGGTAGTCGGAGCTGCGGCGAGAAACACGAACGACACGCAGATGAGGCACAGAACGGTGCCGTAGCCGGCTCGTACCGAGCGGGTCGTTCCAAACCAGTTGGTGGCGACATCCATCTACGCCCGCTGTTTCGCGCCGCGGCCCTCCGCTCCTGCGCGATTGGGACGCTCGAGCCCTAGCCCGACGCGCAGACGGCAACCACGTCGAGACGCCAGCCAGCTCCGGATTCCGCGTAGGCGATTGCCGACCCGGCCCAGGCATTGCCCGTCGCCGTGCTCGCGGTCAGTGCAACCGGCACGAGCGTGCCTTCCGGGCCGACGATGGAGGCTCCGCCGCCCACAACCTGCGACCCCTCTGGGCACTCCGCGAGCACGGGCCCCTTCGCGGCAGCCGGTCCGCCATCGCTCGACGCCTGAGCGAACTCGAACGTCGTGGACGAGCCGCCGTTCTCGCCGCCCTCGAGAGCAAGCGCGACCTCGGCCACGGCGGCCGTCTCGGCCGCCGGAACCGTGCTGAGCGTCGACTCGTCGATCTGCTGACCTCCGAGGCTGTCATCGGCTACCTTCCCACCACCGATCGCACCCGGCGCGATATTCGGCCCTTCGACGGCGCCCTCGGCGAGTTTCTCGGTAGTGATCGACCCGTCGGGAATCTCGGAGTCACCGAGAGCATCCTCGGAGAGCTTGTCGGAGGTCACCGCGCCATCGGCGATTGCATCGGTCCCGACGGCGCCCTCGGCAAGCTTCTCAGCCGTCACCGCTCCGGTACCGAGCTTGCCCGGGCCAACCGCCTCAGGGGCAAGCTTGGCCCCGGTCACAGCCTCGTCCTCAATGGCGTCCGTCCCGACGGTGATCTGACCCACTGCCGCGCCGTCGACCGCCGGCGCCGAGTCGTCACTCGCCAGTGCTGCGATGCCGATGACGATGCTCGCGAGAGCAATGACCAGCGCGATCACGCCGAGAACGATCGGCATGCGGTCGCGCTCCGGCTCGGCTCCTTGGCCTCCCGGTTGCTGATACTGACCGTACGGATCTCGCCCGTACTGGCCTGGTATGGGCGGCTGCGGCATGGTCGGGTCGTGATACGGGTCGCCGCCAGGCGGCGGCTCGTATGGAGGTTCTCCTCCCGGAGGCCTCTCAGAATGGCTGTCGTCGACCATGCATCCGCTCCTTTCGCGTCGTTGCGCTTTCTCCGGCCGAGACACATCTCCTGCCGTTCAGCCGGGTGGGCGAGGACGAGGACAGCCGTCATACGCGCGCGCACCCTCGGGGTCGCCCGCGTTCACGGTCGCACGCGACGAAACGGGAGCGTAAAATACCTGCCAGTACGGGCTTACGAGGAGGCACACAATGGAACCGGACATGGAAGAACTCGGCAGGAGCAGGAAGAAGACGGTCCTTCTCAGCGCGGCGGCGCTTGGCGCCATTGCGGCCGGCGGCGAAGGGTTTCGGCGACGACGCCGAGACGACAGCTCAGAATGGGCCCGTAAGGGTCTCGTCCTGGTGCTAGTGCTGGCGGCGCTCTCAGCGCTGGGGATCGTGGGCGCCCGGCGCCGACGCGCAGCGAACACCGAAGGGCTGCCCGGCGAGGCTGGCGCCGACGGCGACGGCATGGTCGAGCGGATCACCCCAGCCGGTGCAGGCTCGACCAGCCGCTAGTAGCAACCCCACCCTGCGCCGGTTCTGGCGCTTTACATGACGCGCTAGGAGCCTTCGAGCGCTGACAGCAAGGTCTCGAGCGAGGCAAGGCCGCTCGCAAGCGAGGTCGTGAGGGCACCGAGTTCGGTGCTCGCGACATCGAGCTCGATGGGAACGTCGAGCTCGATGGGAATCTCGGCTGCGACGGGGATGGTCTCCTGAATGGGGATGCTCACGGTCAGCTCGACCGGCAGGTCGATCTTGAGCGGCACGCGCACGTCTACAGGGATATCGACCCCGACCGGCGTGTCGACCACGATTGTCGTCTCGATCGTTTCATCGACGGGAACCGTTGCCTGGATCGGAACGCGAAGAGTCCGGTCGATCTCGAACGTCGTGTCGACCGAAACGGAGTCGCGAACCGCCACGTCGAGCTCGATCGTCGAGCTGCCGAAGGTCTCGAGGCCGGTGACGGCCTCGTCGAGCGCCTGTGACATCGCCGGACCCGCGGCCGTGAGCTGATCCTGCAAAGTTTGAGCCTCACCGATGAAGTCGAGGACAGCACCACGGAGCCCTTCTACGTCGGCCTGCGAGGCGGCGAGCTCCGCGAGAGCGCGGGCGGCGTCATCTCTCGCTGAGTTGGCAACGACGAGTCCCGCAAACGAGACGGCGATTGCGGCGACGGCGATCACGCCGAAGCCGACGACAAGCTGGACGAGCCAACGATCCACGAACGCGCGCACGACGCTCCCTTCGACGAGGCCGACCGGCCGCTTCGGCCCACCGTAGCGACTCGCCCGTACCCCACGTTGCGGGCGACCTCGTACGCCCCGCGGGCTCGAACCGACGCGAGCGGAAGCGAACGCTAGAGGTAACCGAGATCGGCGAGGCGCGACACGACCGCGGCCTCCTCTTCGTCCGTCAATTCGGTGCGCTGCGCATCCTCGAGCTCTCGATCGAGGTGGAACCGCAGCTCTGCAGGCACCTCGGAGGCACGATTCTCGAGCTCGCCCGGGTCGAGATCGAGCCGATACGCCTCTTCTTCGCCGCTCTCGAGATGTCGGATGAGCTTCCACGTAGGCTGACGAATCGCAGCCTGCGAGAGCGAGCCACGGTCGGTCGTGAACGAGAAGACTGGGTCCCCGACGGCGTCGCCAGCCGCGCGGCGAAGCAACGAGACACCGTCAGAGTCGATTGCCGGGAGATCCGCGAGCTCAAGCAGCGTCGGCACGACGTCGACGCTGCTCACCTGCGTGTCGATCGCTGCCGGATCGGTACGACCGGGCGCCGACACGGCGAGCGGGATCTGGAGGATCTCGTCGTAGAGGGTCGCGCCGTGGAGGTGGTAGATCCCCTTCAGCTCGCTCCGGTCCGAGAAGCGCTCGCCCCACGATTCGCCGTGGTCGGAGAGGAAGACAACGGCCGTCTCCTCGCGGAGACCGCTTGCGTGCAGCTCGCCCAGCAGCTCCGCGAGCAAGGTCTCCGACATGTACTCGACGCCCTGCTTGTACTCCTCGCGACAACCCTCGACGTCAGCGGGCGAGCCCTCCTGCAGCCGCGCCAGAAACTCGAGCTTCGCGGAGCGCCATTCCTTCCGCTGACCGTGCGGAATGCGATGTGGCATATGGGTGGCCCAGCTGTGCACGAAGCACAGGAACGGACGCTCGTGTGGCCCGCGAAGCCACTCGATCACGCTGTCGAGCGAGTCAGTCTCGCCCAGCACGTTCGCGTTCCGTAGCCCGCTAAACAGGAACGTACGGTCGAACACGAACGTCGCGACATCTCGGTCTGCCTCGACGAACGCATCGAACACGGTGCGTACGGCCGGGTCATGCTCGTTCCACGCGTAGTAGCCGTGGCGGTGCGGATACAGGCCCGTGACCATCGACATCATCGATGGCGCAGTCCACGGCGCGGCAGCGATCGCCTGGTCGAACCGCAGACCGCTTGCGCAGAGCTCGTCGACCGTCGGCGTGCTAACGCCGCGCGCCCCGTAGGCGCCAACGTGGTCGGCGCGTAGAGCATCTGACACGAAAACGAGAACGTTCACGAGGCCGGCTCATCGTAGTGGTTGAGGGAACGCACGCAAGCCGGCTGCGGCCGGCCGACGCGCATGGAGGAGGGTGGAGCGAGATCCTCGACGGCTGAACCAGAGTGCCAACCGCGGTCTCGAGCTCTCTGTATGTCCTTCTGACCCGCTGAATGGGCGAGAGATTCACCTCGACAGGCCACGGGCACTTCGTCTCCCGCTCTAGCTGAACGTTGCTGCGAGCTCGGCCCGCGCGTCGAGCAGCGGCAGCATCTCGTCCGCGGGCACCGAGGGGAGCACGAACAGGAGGGAGTCGACCCCGGCCTCGATCATCTCGCTGATCGCTGCTTCTGTCTCCTCGCACCCGAAGAGGATGACCGGCAGGTGTCCGCGCCCGGCGTCGGCTCCGCGCGACCGCAGGTCGCGGATCTCGTCGACGAGACCCTCGCGACCACGCAGGCCTAGCGGCAGCCAGCCGTCGCCGTACCGGAGGACCCGATTTACGGCGTTCGGCCCGTTATTTCCGATCAGGACGGGCGGATGCGGCGATTGTGCAGGCTTCGGCCACTGCCACACGGGATCGAAGTCGACGAGCTCGCCGTGGTAAGCCGCCTCGTCCTGCGTCCAGATCTCCTTCATCGCCTCCACTCGCTCGCGCTGCAGTCGAAAGCGCCGTCTCGCGTCGGTGCCGTGGTTCGCCATTTCCTCAACGTTCCAACCGGCACCAACACCGAAGTCGACCCGACCCCCGGAGACCAGGTCGAGCGTCGCAACGGCCTTGGCCGTGGAGATCGGATCTCGCTCCGTGACGAGGCAGACGCCAAACCCGAGGCGGAGTGTGCTCGTCGCGGCGGCGACCGCGGTGAGCGCAACGAATGGATCGAGTGTGTGCGTGTACTCCCGCGGCAAGTCACCGCCGCCCGGATACGGGGTTTGCCGACTCGTCGGAATGTGAGTGTGCTCCGGGAAGTAGAGCGAGTCGAAGCCACGCTCCTCGCACGCGCGACCGAGCTCCGCGGGCCACATCGCGTACTCGGTCGGAAACATCCCTATGCCGAACTTCATGCATTTCCTCCAGGCTTCACGGCGGCGCCCAGGCGAGGGCACAGCACTCGTTCAATCAGCTACTACGTGGATCGCGGGGCAGCGTCGCTACGTGCCAGCGTTGCGACGGATCCTAATCAGCTCGGCTATGCGTGCGTGCTCGAGCCGCCAGCGTCGCCACTTCCAGTACCACCGTGGAAGTCGCCTCGGCGCCTTCGGGCGCGGGCCGCGACTCTTCCGCGGCTTGTTGTGCCAGCGGTACATCCTCCAGGCCCAGGGAGGGATCCGCCTGGGCACGCCCTTCGGCTTGGGCGGCGGCTCGGGAAGCGGCTCAGGCTCGACGGGCGGAGGCGGCGGTGGCTCGACCACGAGACCGGTCGCGGGGCGCACCGCGTCGCCCGCGGTGATCGCGTAGCCGAACACCCCGCCGGCAGCGGATGTCGCATCCCACGTCCAGTCGACCGTGCTGCCCAGACCGCCGCCCTGCGCAACGGCGACGCCGTTCACGTCTGTGATCGTCACGGCCCACGGCAGCTCCTCGGACAGCCGCGCCGTAATTCGCACGAGCGCGCCTACCGTTCCCTCGACGGACGGGTCGTATAGCTTCGGGAGTCCGATCGCGGCCGCGCCGACAGCAACGCCATCGAGGGCCGGGTACAGGTGGTCACCAGGACACGCAGTGAAATCCGTGTCGCGATGCCCGGAAACCGACCGGAGCGTGACAGGGGTCGCCGCAGGGTGTCGGCCGTTGCCACCGGACGTGATGCTGCGCAGCGTCGCCGGATCGAGATGGCCGACGTCGAGACGCCAGGCGAGCAACGCCGTAAGGGCGGCGAGGGCCTCAGCAGTCGGAGCTCCATCCGTGTGGTGGTCACCGATCAGCGCGATACCAACGGAACCTGTGTTGAAGCCGCGCGCGTGGGCGCCGACGAGGGTCGTGTCGACGCCACCACCGCGGCCCTCGAAGATCTGTCCGAACGGGTCGACGAGGAAGTTGTAGCCGATGTCGTTCCACCCGTTTGCCTTCACATGGAAGCGTTGGATTGCCGCCACGATCGCCGCAGACTCCTCGGGTGTCGCCGGGCGCTTGCCCGCCGTATGGTGGACGAGCGCGAGCCGCAGCCGCTCGGCGTAGTACGGCGCGGCGCGGACGATCTGCTCGTTCGCGCCCCAGCCTAAGCGCGGAATGATCGGCGGGCCGTCGGCGACGGCAAGTCGGCGCCGCGAGATCGAACGCGGCTCGACCCACAGGAAATGGGTTCGAACTGCGCGTACATCGCCGCGGACCCGGAGCTGAATCCACTGCGCGTCGCCCACCCAGGTCGGCTTGCCGAAGTGCCAGCCGGCGCGTGGCGGTGGCTCCGAGGTGTCCGCATCTGGTTGCTCACAGCATTCCGCGCGATACCAGGACCCGAATACTGCGTCGTCGCTCGCGACCCGGTACCAGACCTCGCCGCCGCCACGCCAGTGCGCTCCCACGATCGAGAAGCGCGGTGTAGAACGCGGCTCATACCCTCGGAACCCGCCCTGTAGCGAGCGGCGTGCGAGCAGAGGCTCATCGCACGTGATGAGCTGGTCGGCTCGTCGCGACTGCCCGTCGAGCCTGTCGGACGCGGCCAGGAGCTTGCGCCCGGCCAGAGCCTTGGCCGGCAACAGAAGCGCCACTGCGCCCAAGACGAAGGCGCGTCGTGACGTCAACCGCGCGGCCCCAGAGCGCGCGACGACCGGTGCGGAGCGATTGGCGCCGCGACGTGGCGTCGGTGGGAGGCGACGTGATGGGCTGGGCACGACGATCTCGCTGGTGGGGCGCTCCTCCGCAGAGGAGATCACTTGAGAATACGACGTTTCTGAACCAGCGCCTGCTGATCTAACACCCTGTTTACAACGCGCAGACCCCGGTCGGTGTCGATTATCCGGCTGCCGGCCTAGGGGCGAGCGCTCACCAGCCAGGCGGCCGCGTCCGCCGCGAGCCCCTCGGCCACGGCATGTTCTGCGATTACGTCCCGAAGGCGGGCGCGAGCCGTCGCCAGCGCTTCCGCGTCAGGCTTCGCTTGCCTAACGGCCGCGCCGACCGGGCCGATGCTGAGCTGGTGCGCAACCATCTCGTCGACGGTGCCGCTGAACGGCAGATCGACCCGCACATCGTCGATCTCGATCTCCGAGAAACCAGCCGCATCGAGCAATGCGTGCGTACGGGCCGGGTCGGCGAGACCGAACGGTCCCGGCGTGTTGGGCACCGGTGGATCAGGAATGTCGAGCACCTCGCTGAGCTCCTCGGCGCCGAGCGCGAACCACGCGTTCTCCGAGGGATCCTGCCAGCACACGAACACCAGACGGCCACCGGCGCAAAGAGCCCGCCGGAGGTTTTCGAACGCCGCGACCGGATCCTC
>JAUVPB010000286.1 GCA_030598925.1 Actinomycetes bacterium | reverse complement strand
GCAAGACCTGGCTCGACGCGAGGAGCGAAGAGCAGGCGAACCTCGGGTACTCGCGCCAGCCCTACTGTGTGATCATCGGCGGCGGCCAGGGCGGCATCGGTCTCGGCGCGAGGCTCAGACGGCTCGACGTTCCCACAATCATCATCGAGAAGAACGAGCGCCCGGGCGACAGCTGGCGCAAGCGCTACAAGTCGCTGTGCCTGCACGACCCGGTCTGGTACGACCACATGCCCTATCTGCCGTTCCCGGATCACTGGCCGGTGTTCTCGCCAAAAGACAAGATCGGGGACTGGCTCGAGATGTACACGAAGGTGATGGAACTCAACTATTGGAGTTCCACGCGCTGTGTGTCCGCGAGCTTCGACGACGCGTCCCACAAGTGGACGGTCACCGTCGAGCGCGAAGGCGAGCAGGTCGTGCTCAAGCCGACGCAACTCGTCCTCGCGACCGGGATGTCCGGCGTGCCGAGCGTCCCCGAGTTTCCGGGCGCCGATCGCTTCCAGGGCGATCTCCACCACTCCAGTCGCCATCGCGGCGGCGAGACCCATGCCGGCAAGCGCTGCGTGGTCATCGGGTCGAACAACTCGGCGCACGACATCTGTGCCGATCTGTGGGAGCACGGCGCAGACGTGACCATGGTGCAGCGGAGCTCAACCCACGTCTCCCGCTCAGACACGCTGATGGATGTCGCCCTCGGCGGCCTGTACTCCGAGGAGGCCGTGGCGGCCGGGGTCACGACGCACACCGCCGACATGATCTTTGCGTCGCTGCCCTACCGTATCCTGCCAGCGCTCCAGGTTCCCGTGTACGCCGAGATCAAGGAGCGGGACAAGGCGTTCTATGGCCGTCTAGAACAGGCGGGTTTCATGCTCGACTTCGGCGAGGACGACTCGGGCCTGTTCCTCAAGTACCTGCGCCGGGGCTCGGGCTACTACATCGACGTCGGCGCATCCGAGTTGGTGGCGAACGGGGACATCAAGCTCAAGAGCGGCGTAGCAGTGACCGAGCTCACAGAGAACGAGGTCCGGTTCAGCGACGGCAGCGCGCTCGAGGCTGACCTCGTGGTCCTCGCCACCGGCTACGGCTCGATGAACGGATGGGCGGCCCAGCTCATCGGCCAAGAGGTGGCGGACACGGTAGGAAAGTGCTGGGGCATGGGCTCCGACACGACGAAGGATCCGGGTCCGTGGGAAGGCGAGCTGCGCAACATGTGGAAGCCGACCCAGCAGGACGGCCTCTGGTTCCACGGCGGGAACTTGCACCAGTCGCGCCACTACTCCATCTACCTCTCTCTTCAGCTAAAGGCCCGCATGGAAGCCATCTCGACCCCGGTGTACGGGTTGCAGGAGGTGCACCACCTCTAGAACGGCGTATTTCACAGGGCACGATCCTTACGTCGAAATCATCTTCTTCTCGACGCCGACGCCCGCTTCAACGGCGCGCTCGTACTCGAGCGGAACCGTCGCCGAGTCCTGGAGCGCAATGCCCGTCGAGTCGAAGACCGTGACCTGATCGTCTGACTCGCGGCCCGCGAGCTCGCCACAGATCACCTTGCCGATCTCCCCTGCGACGTCGTCCTCGGTGATCTGTCCCTCGCTGAGAGGCACGTTGATCTCCCCGTCCTCGCGACACTGGCGGATGTCGTCGACGAACACTCGCCCTCGCTGCACCGTCGCCGGATGGAGCTCCTGCTCCCCCTTCAGGTCGGCCCCGAGCGCCGCCAGATGCGTGCCTGGAGCGACCCAGGCGTCGTCGACGATCCAGCCGCGGGCGTGTGTGCCCGTGACGACCACGTCCGCACCGCGCACTGTCTGTTCGAGATCAGTTGAGCCGACGATCGTGAGGTGCGGATAGTTCGGACGCTCGCTCGCGAGAAAGCGATCGAGCGACTCCTGCGTGCGACTCCAGATCCTGACCTCTTCCCACTCGAAGATCGGATCGCACGTCGCGAGCGTTCCCTCACCCACGCTTCCGGTTCCGGCGATTGCAAGCACCTTCGAATCCTTGCGCGCGAGCCATTTCGCGGAGACGGCCGCCGACGCGCCGGTGCGCATCAGGGTGTGGAAGGAGCCGTCGCAGATGGCGAGCGGAAAGCCCGTCTCGGGATGCGTGTAGACGAGGATCGAGAACACAGCCGGTAGCTCGTACTTGCCGTTGTCCTCGCGGATCGATACCCACTTGCAGGCGGCGGCCTCGGGCTCCTCGATGTAGGAGGGCATGACCTCCCACTCGCCCTGGTACTTGTCGAGAACGATGTGCCCCTTGGGCTCCATGTACACGCGGCCGAGGCCGTGCATGCGGAAGGCGTGCTCGACGCGGTCGTTGTACTCGGATGGCGTGAGCAGGCCCATCATGTCCGTGCGACTCAGGATCAGCGTCTTGCGATTGCGCCAGCTCTCCACAGGAGTTCCTTTCCGTTGACAGGTGGGGCGATCTTAGAGCGCCTGAAGGCCTCGCAAGACGGCGATGCGGAGACGGCCGTCAGCCGGCAAGTGCCGAGCGCACGGCGCGCAGCGTGACGCGGCCGGCGGTTCGAAGCTTCCACGTCTTCAGCCGACCGGCGGTATCGCACGCCTCGTGCCAGCAGGCCGCATCGAACCGGTACTGGAGCCACGCGGCCGGCATGCCCGCGCGCGTCAGCTCCGCGTGGTCGGAGACGCCCGAGTCCGGCACGTAGCGGGCGTTGCGACCCGTGCCCCGGATTGCGGCGAGCAGCTGGGTCGCCGAGAGATTGGGCGCGCTCTCGATGCCGCGCACCGTGAGACGCCCTCCTACACCGACCATGTCGAGGGAGACAGCGAACCGCACGCGTGCTCTCGTCGCCGGAGCGAGCGCCCCGGCCAGGCGGGCCGACCCCAGGTGAATCGACGATCCAGACTCGACGCGCTCCTCGGCACCGACGGCCGCGAGCAGCAGGCCGCGCTCACCACGCAGGGCGCGGGCGAGTTCTAGCAACACCGCGACGCCGGAGCCGTTGTCGTTGGCGGCAGGACCGGCGCTCACACCATCCAGATGGGCGACGACGATCACCCGCAGCGGCCCGGGCGAGCGCGCAACGATGTTGCGCGAGCGGCCTCCTGCAGGCAACACGACGGCTTGTCTACGCACCCGGTAGCCGAGCTCTTCGAAGACGTCCGCGACGAGTT
>JAUVPB010000161.1 GCA_030598925.1 Actinomycetes bacterium | reverse complement strand
CTCGAGGTCGGGCGGAAGCGACTCCGGGTTCCAGTGGGCCGCTCCGGCCAGCCGGCGGAGTGAGACCCCGCGCTCCGGGTTGCCGATGAGCGATGCTCGACCACCGGCCAACTCGACGTCCTCCGGTGCGCACTCGAGTGTATGCGCGGCGATGCGCCTCAGCTTGTCGGCGAGCGTGTGCGCCGCGTTCTGGACAGCTGCTGCGCCGACGCCTGCGAATCGGGATGAGTACGCGCCTGAGGCGACTGTCCAGGGGCTCGTGCGGGTGTCGAGTGAGACAGCGACATCGATCTCGGCGGGTGTGAGCCCGAGCGCGTCGGCGACAATCTGCGCCGTGACCGTCGCGTGACCCTGTCCCTGAGGGGTTGTCGAGATCGAGACGGCGACGCCGCCGAGCGGGTTCATCGAGATCGCCGAGCCCTCGGCGTTGCCTGACTTGGGGAGGCCGGCCGCGCGCTGCTCCCGCGTCTCCGCGAGGCTGATGTAGCCCATGTTGGAGATCGACGGCTCGACGACGACCGCGAGTCCGACGCCGAGCAGGCGGCTCTCATCACTCACCTCAGGCCGCGCCGCCTTGACCTCCGGGTAGCGCGTGAGCTTCAGGGCGGCATCGAGACACGCTTCGTAATCGCCGGAGTCGTACAGTCCGCCGGTCGGTGTCTCGTACGGGAACTGGTCGGCCTGGATGAGGTTGGCGCGGACCATGTCAGCATGGTCGATGCCCAGGCGCCGCGAGGCGATGTGCACGACACGCTCGAGCGCGAAGTACAACTGAGGGCCACCGAAGCCCCGGTTCAGGCCCGTCGGGCATCGATTCGTCATCACGACGCGGTTTCTGACGCCGACGTGTTCGACTCGATACGCGCCGCTGAGACACCCGTGCATTCGGTAGAGCGTTGCCGGCTCAGGCGCTCGCAGATAGGCGCCTACGTCCTCGAGCACGTCGTACTTGAGCGCCACGAGCTCGCCCGCCTGCGTGAAGCCTGCGTCGATCTGCGTCGTACGCTCCGTTGACGTGGAGCTCGCGGCCAGATGTTCGATCCGGTCCTCCACCCAACGAACCGCGGTTCCGAGTTGCGAGCCACGACGCCCATGAGCACGACGTACGTGTATACGGAGGCCTTCACGCCGAAGCTGCCGCCCGAGTCCTCAGGCGTAATCAGGCGGAGCTTGCTCCCGCCGAGGCCGAGTGCTCCGGCAGCTACGGAGTGGAGTGTGAACGGGCCTTGAAAGTTGGCCCACGCCGTGAGCGTTCCCGTCGCCTCGGACCAGTCGCAGACCACGACTGAGCACTCGACCGGCGTACAGCTCCAGCGAGGGAAGTTGAAGCGTTCGCTAACCACCATGTCCGCCCCGGCAAGAGCTCCGTCCGGATCGCCATACGCGAACTCGCGGTCCGAGGTGATGAGCCCCGCGTCGAGGGCGTCTTCCGGGGCGACGACGGCAGCGAGCGGCTCGTAGTCGACAAAGACGAGATCTCTCGCGTCTTCGGCCGTGTACCGGTCTCGCGCGACGACGACGGCGACGGGTTCGCCGACGTACCGCACCGTATCGACCGCTGCGGCGCGGAAGGGGAACGGTGAGTCGACGACGGCCGGAAACGGCCGCGACAGCTCGGCGATCTCCACGCCCGTGACAACCGCGATCACACCTGGAAGCTCCATTGCTGCCGCCGTATCGATCGCTTTGATCCGAGCGTGGGCGAACGGCGACCGGACGACGGCGGCGTGAGCAGCACCGGGCGCCGGGTCGACATCGTCCAGGAACCTTCCTGCTCCGCGCAGCAGGCGTGCGTCCTCGACCCGCTCCAAGGAAGTACCGAGCCAGCGCCGCCCGGTGCCCTGCTCTGGCTCAGCCACGCCGTCCAGCCTAGAGCAGGTCGTGACCGGCTCGGTCGCGCTGCCCTGTGACATCGGGCCGGGTCTGGGGGATAATCGCTCGCTATGGACAGTGTCGAAACCTCTGTCGATCGCGTTCTGGACGAGGTGCGCGCCGGCCGCGTGTCCACCGAGGACGCTCGCGAGAGACTCCGGCAGCTCAACGTCGCGGACATCGGCTTCGCGCGCGTCGACCTGCACCGTGAGCTACGGCAGGGCGCGCCCGAAGCGATTCTGGCCGCGGGCAAGACTCCCGACGAGGTGGTTGCGATCGCGCATGCGCTGGTCGACGGCGGAGCCGCGAGCGTCCTGGTTACGCGCGCTGACGACGCGACGCGCGTGGCCGTCAAACGAGCGATTTCCGACGTTCACGAGCACGAGCGGGCACGGCTGGTTTGGGTTGAGCGGGCGGTCCCGGAGCCACGCGGGCGCGTCGTCATCGTCTCCGGCGGCACCTCTGACGGTCCCGTCCTCCACGAGGCTCGGATCCGCGCCGAACTGCTCGGGACCGAGGTCATCGCGCATGAGGACTGTGGGGTGGCCGGCTTGCATCGCCTGGCACCCGTGGTCAATGACCTGAGCGCGGCGGACTGCGCCATTGCCGTGGCCGGGATGGACGCTGAGCTCGCCAGCGTTATTGGCGGTCTCGCGCCCTGCCCCGTGAGCGGCGTGCCGACGAGTGTCGGCTACGGATCCGCACGCGGCGGCGAGACCGCGCTGAACGCGATGCTCGCATCGTGTGCTGCGGGACTTGCGGTCGTCGGCATCGACGACGGGCTCGGTGCCGGGACGATTGCTGCGATGATCGCTCGCGGGCGACCGCACGGCCGCGACGAGGACACCGAGGGACCAGCGTGAACCGGCTCGGCTACTTCGATTGCGTAGGCGGGCTCGCCGGCGACATGCTGCTCGCGGCGCTGCTCGATGCAGGGGCCGACGGAGATTTGCTCCAGCAGCTTCCCGCCCGACTCGAGCTCGGCGCCGTGGAGATCAGGGTGACCGAGGTCGAACGCAGCGGCGTCGCCGCCCTGCATGTGGAGGTCGTGCCGCCTGACGAGCCGCCGCCTCGAACGTGGCGGCGGATGCGGGAGATGATCGACGGCTCGGAGCTCCCAGACGTTGTCAAAGCTCGCGCACTAGGCGTGTTCTCGCTGCTCGCCGCGGCCGAGGCGAAGTTGCACCGCGTGGATATCGACGCGGTTCACTTCCACGAGATCGGAGGCGTCGACACACTCGTCGACATCTGCGGGGCTGCGCTATTGCTCGACGATCTCTCAGTCGATCGCGTTGAGTGCTCACCGCTGCCCTACTCGCGAGGAACGGTTCGTGCTGCGCACGGGGTGCTTCCGATCCCGGCTCCCGCGACCGTCGAGCTTCTCCGCGGTGCGCAGCTCGAGGGAGTCGGGCACGAGGGCGAGCTGGTAACGCCTACAGGCGCTGCGCTCGCCGTCGGGCTGTCCGAGAGTTTCGGGCCGCCCCCGCGGCTCACGCTCGAGTCCGTGGGGTATGGCGCCGGCACGGACGATCCGCCCGATCGTCCGAACGTCGTGCGCGTGCTGATCGGTACGTGCGAGCACTCACGGGCTCGCGCGAGTCTCGTGGAGACCAACCTCGACGATCTGAACCCGGAGCTCGTCCCCGATGCGGTAGAGCGCTGCTTCGAGCAGGGAGCGCTCGACGTCTGGATCACCCCGACTCAGATGAAGAAGGGTCGCCCCGGCATCGTGCTCGCCGCGCTCTGCCGTCCCGTGGACGAGACGCGGATCGCGGATGTCATGCTCCGCGAGACGTCGGCGCTTGGCGTGAGGCTCTCCCAGCTCGATCGGATCGAGCTCGAGCGGGAACACCACAAAGTAGCGGTTGCGGGAGGCACGGTGAGCGTCAAGGTGGGCATCCTCGACGGTGCGGTGGTCAATGTTGCGCCAGAGCACGACGATTGCGCTGCGCTGGCGTCACGAACTGGGCGTCCTGTGAAGTCGATCTGGGCGCTAGCGTTGGCAGCGGCAAGCAGGGAGCACCTCGGTGAGTAACTTCGAATGTCTGAGCTCGCGCATCGCGGGCCTGGAGAGCGTGATCGTCGCCTTTTCTGGCGGCGTCGACTCGTCGGTCGTCGCAACGGTCGCGGCGCGAGCACTCGGAGACCGGGCCCTGGCTGTCACGGCCGTGTCTCCAGCGCTCGCGACGGGAGAGCTCGACGGCGCTCGAGCGGTCGCGCAGGCCGTCGGCATCGATCACGAGGTCATCACGACGAGCGAGCTTGCGCGCGAGGGGTACCGAGCGAACGGCCCTGACCGTTGCTATCACTGCAAGACGGAGCTCTACGAGCAGCTCGTGGGGCTTGCGGAGCGTCGCGGCTACCAGGCGGTCGTGTCGGGCGCCAACGCGGACGATCTCGGCGACTGGCGCCCGGGCCTGCGCGCGGCGGAGGAGCACAGCGTCGTTCACCCACTGCTCGAGGCTGGCATCGGCAAGGAAGGTGTCCGCGCGCTCGCTCGCGAGCTCGCGATCCCGAGCGCGGAGAAGCCGGCGGCCCCGTGTCTCGCCTCGCGCGTACCGCACGGCACCCGCGTCGATCCGGCGGTCCTCGCGCGAATCGACACGGCCGAGCGCTCTCTCAAGCAACGTGGCTACGAGATCCTGCGTGTCCGCCACTTCGACACGCGAGCGGTGGTGGAGTTCGGGGAGCGCGAGCTCGAATGCGCTGCCGATCCGGACGAGCACGGGCGCGTCATCGCGCTCGTGCACGACGCAGGGTACGAGCACGTCGAGATCGCGACCGAACCGTTCCGATCAGGCTCTCTGACGGCCCATTTCGTCGGACGCTTCGGGCGTTGAGTCGAGCCCGGTCGGGGCATCGTCCGAGCATTACTGAAGGTCACGCTCGCGCCACGCAGCCTCGATCGACCGGTACACGAACTCGTCGAACGGTAGCCACTGGCCCCCGGCAGCCTCCGCCAGCTCGACGCCGCAGCCGCCGAGTTTGGCAGTTTGATCCGACGTGTCGGCGACGATGGTGACAATGCTGCGTCGGCGCAGCGCGCGGGCCTCGAGACCCTTGGCCTTCTCGACCGTCCTGTCAGCGTGGATGGAGTAGCTGTTATCGACCACGAAGACGACCGAGAAGGCCGAGCGGCGCGTGCGGACCCTCTCGCGTAGATCGTCCGGTCTGATCCGAAGAGCGGTAGAGTCCTCGACCGCCTTGCGCGCCGCCGCGGCACGAAGCGTTGCGTCGAGAGCCACGTCTGTTGGCGTCGTCTCTCGTCCGAGTCGATGTCGCGAGTACTTCCCGCTACGGACGCTGGTGAGTGACGTGCTGCGGCGCCCCCGCGGTCGATTTCGCAGTACCGCTCGGGCCCTGGATCAGTAGGCCGCCAACCCCGCCGGGTTGATCGCGTTGAGCAGGAGCGCCTTCTTCAGGCGTTCCTGCTCAACGATTGCGGTAAACGGAAACAGTGGCATGGAGGCTGGCCGCAGCTGCGGCTCTACCCGCGACGCGCGGCGATCAGCCTTTCCGGAGCGGAGCCACGTGGGTCAGCGGTTCGTCATCGGGCAGCTGATCCCAGGCGAGCCCCTCGTCGGCGGCGGGGATGAAGCGCTCTTCGACACCGAGCTCCTGCAGGACGATGTTTCTCGCGAGCGGAATGCCCGTTGCTTTGTAGAAGGCGAGGTGACGGTTGAAGCCCTGGCGACCAAACCCGCAGTCCGAGGAGAGGCAGAGCTTGTCTGCCGGGATGTACTCCATCGCCGTACGGATCCGATCGGCGATCACCTCGGGGAAGTCGGCTTGGAGTGTCCGGTGGCTGATGACGCCGACCGCCACCTTCTTCCGCATGGACTCGGTGTACGGCTTGAAGAGCGGCAGTTCCTTGAGGTTGTTCTCCGTCGCCTCGATCGTCCAGACGTCGCCCTTGAGCCGCTCCAGGTAGATCTCGATCGAGTTCGCGTACGACTCGTCGGAGAACACCTTCTGCATGTTGGGGTTGCCCCAGCACGTATGGATCCATAGCTCGACGTCGTCGAGTCCCTCTACCTCGCGGTTGAAGCAGTCGACGAGGAAGTCGATCAGCTCGGTCTCCTCGGGGTAGTAGCACGCGATGAAGTGGAGTGTCGGCTCCTCGATCTGGATCACCTTGCAGCCGGCCGCCGCGAGCTGTCGGAGCTCGAGGTTCATCGCCTCGGCCATGTCCCACGTGAGCTGCTTCTTGTCGTCCAGGTCGTACTTGTCGGTATGACTGTCGAGGAAGAATGCGAGCACCTGCGCGGAGCACGTCCCGAACTTGACCTGCTCGCCTGAGGCTGCTGCTGCCTGCTGCGCGATCCGCCAGATCTTGGCGTACTCGAGGGGATTCTTCGGGTCGTGCTCGACCTTGTCGACGACCCGGGGCCAGCGCCACGACTTGTAGATCGAATCGAGCATCGTTCCTGGCGGATACGAGAGGAGGGGAGACCGCGTGCCACGCGTCTGGAGCTCCTCGTGGTCGAGTCCTTTCCAGCGTTGCAGCGGGTAGTGATGCCAGGAGCGGCCCGCGACGTCCTCGTCAAGGTGGTAGTCGCCGGTCGTCAGCAGGTCGAGTCCGCACCGCAGCTGATCGGAAACCACGACGGCGTGCGCATCGCTGAATTGCTCCCGGTACCAGGGATCCATCATCGCCGTGTCGAGCGGGCGGCTGTTCATGTTCTCCGTGTACCAACGGGGTCGCGGCCACGAGCCGGTGACCGT
>JAUVPB010000035.1 GCA_030598925.1 Actinomycetes bacterium | reverse complement strand
GTACGCGTCTTCGCGCGGCGCCTGCAGCGGTTGAGCGTTGAATGGACCGCCTGGATGAGCCCAGCCACCGAGACTGCCGGACGTGACCACGGCGACGCCCGGAGCAGGATCGAGGTCGGCTGGAACATACCGCTCCTTCTCGTCCGAGCCGCTGCCGACGAGAGCATCAGCTCTGATGCCCGAGCTCTGAAGCATTGACAGCTCGCGTGCGGTCACGACGAGAATGCGGGCTCGACGCGCGCGTTCGAGCGCTGCCGAATCACCGGCGGTGAAGTATGCGATGTCGGCATCGCGAAGTTCCTCCCACGGCAGGTCGTCCGAGCCGGCGGGACCGTGCCGTTCTCCTACAACCGTGATCGCCCTCTCACCACCGGCGTCCAGAAACACCACTGCGCGTCGCTGCGGCGCGCTTCGCCACGCGACCTCCATGCGGATCCCCCACTCTTCCAGCTCTTTCTCGGCACGACGCCCCGGCTCGTCATCGCCCAGCGCCGTGAAGAGCGCCACCTCATCGGCGAGCTCAGATAGACGGGCCGCCGCGACACCCCCGCCGCCACCCGGCTCCTCCCACCACTCGAGAGCCGGGACGATCTCGTCCGGATGCGGCATGTGCTCGACACGGAGGAACTCGATCCATTCGACGTGCCCGACCACGACAGCTCGCATCGAGCTCATTGTCACCGACACGGCACACATGTGAGTGAGCCGGTCTCGGCCCTCGTCCTAGCGTCAGACCCGCACGTACCCGGGCCGCGCCGTAATCTCACAACGATCCGCCCGTGCGCGTTTCCTCTGTTGACATGTCGCTCCCACCGTTCGAACTCCTGTACCAACGCCACCGAGATGAGCTGTACGGCTACATGTGCGCTCGACTCGCTCGCGAAGATGCAGCCGATGCGTTCCAGGAAACGTTCCTGCGGGCGCTCCGCACGTATGAGAGGTTGGAGCATGCCAGGGAGCTTCGTGGCTGGCTCTTCACGATCGCTAGAAGCGTGCTCGCTGACAGGGGACGCCGAGCCGCGACGCGCCCAGTCGAGGTGCCGGCGGCACTCGCCGACACGTCGGCCGCCCCCGTGGGGGCTGACTCAGCGGCGCATACGGCCGACGATCCGAGCCTCGCAGAGCTCACCCAGGGTCTGCCCCGAAAGGAGCGCGCAGCCGTCGTGTTGCGCTACGGCTTCGACCTGGACTACGACGACATCGGCGCGGCGCTCGACTCGAGCTCGGACGCGGCGCGCCAGGCTACGTCGTCCGGCGTGCGCCGCCTTCGTCAACAACTTACGCCCGACGCAGAGTCCTCAGGCGAACGGAAGCCCGCGAGCAGAAAGGTTGGCCATGACACAGGTACCTGCTGAGCTAGACGCCGAGTTCCGCCGTCACGCAGTTCAGGAAGGCCTCTTCGACGTGAGTTTCGGCATCGCTGAATCACCCGTCGGAGACCTTCTGCTCGCGACCACCCAAGTCGGAGTCTGTCGCATCGCGTTCGACCCAGATCCGGAGCGGCAGCTTGACGAATTGAGCACGTTGTTCGGTTCTCGAGTGCTCGGAGCAACGGAACCTCTTGAAGCTGCTGTGGCACAGCTCGACGAGTACTTCCGGGGAAGTAGGCACGCGTTTGAGCTCCCGCTCGACCTGACTGCTGTGACGGAGTTCCACCGCCTGGTGCTCGATCGGCTCGCGGAGGTCCCTTACGGCACCGTGACGACGTATGCCGAGCTGGCCCGCGACGCGGGTCGGCCGCGCGCCGCGCGCGCCGTCGGCGGTGCGATGAACCGAAACCCGATCCCGATCGTCTTGCCCTGTCATCGAGTCGTTGGCGCCGACGGAAGCCTCACGGGCTATGGCGGCGGGCTGCCCCGCAAGGAGACGCTTCTGACGCTAGAAGGGGTCAGCCTCTAGTCGGAGCTCGAGGGTGCCGGGCCCCAGCCACCACCGCCCGGCGTCTCGATCAGGACGATATCGCCGGGCGCGAGCTGGAGTGTTGCCTTGGGCGGGAGTTCTTTTCCGTTCAGCCGCGTCCGCCCGAGCGCACCTGGCTCACCCCCGGCCATGCCCCTTGGCCGGTTCCGGCGTCGCTCGCAGAGCACCGACAGACGGCACTCCTCGAGCACACGCAGCTCTCTGAGCACGCCGTCGCCTCCACGCTGAGCTCCGTCGCCCCCCGAGCCAGGACGAAGCTCGTAGCGCTCGACGCGAAGCGGATACGACAGCTCGAGCGCCTCGACTGGCGTGTTGAGCGTGTTCGACATCGCGACGTGGACGCCACTCGGGCCATGACTGTGGGGCGAGGCGCCCTGGCCGCCGCCGATCGTCTCGTAGTACGTGAAGCGCCGGTTGCCGAACGTCGTGTTGTTCATCGTGCCCTGGCCCTGGGCGGGGACGTCCGTTGCTTGGCTGAATGCGGCGAACACGGCGTCTGTGATGCGACTCGACGTCTCGGTATTGCCGGCCACGACCGCCGCAGGCGGACTCGCGTTCACGAGGCATGGCTCTGGCGCACGCACCGCCACCGGCGCGAAGGCGCCACCCGATGCCGGCACGTCAGGGTCGGCAAGGCAACGAACGACGAAGAAGCAGGCTGAGCGCGTGACGGCGAGCGGGCAGTTGAGGTTCCCATCATGCTGGGGCGATGTACCCGCGAAGTCGATCTCGACCTGATCACCCGCGACGGTCACGGCGACTTCGATCGTGAGCTCACCTTCAGCCGGCTCGAGGACCCCGCTGCCGCGGTATACCCCGTCCGGAAGCCGCTCGAGGCCAGCACGAATCCGTCGCTCTGAGTACGCGTACAGCTCATCCATCGCCGAGACGACCTGAGCCGAGCTGCGCTTCTCGCAGAGCTCGTCCAACCGAGCCTCAGCGAGCCGGTGTGCGGCGATCTGTGCCCGCAAGTCCCCGCGCCTCTCGTCTGGGTTGCGCATGTTCGCGACGAGCAATCTGAGGATCCGCTCGTCAAGCAGCGTTGGAGGAATGATCATTCCCTCCTGATAGAGCTCTCGCGATGTCGCCGGCAAGCTGGCGGGCTCCATGCCGCCGACGTCAGCGTGATGCGCGCGGCTCACGGCGAACCCGACCCGCGTGCGCGAGACGAGCGTGATGTCGGGAAGGTGCGTCCCCCCCGTGTAGGGGTCGTTCAGGATGTAGATCTCGCCGTCGGCCGGATCGAGCGCCATGACCGCCGCGACAGCCTCGGGCATGGCGCCGAGGTGCACGGGGATGTGTTCAGCCTGGACGATCATTCGACCGTCGGGGGCGAAGATTGCAGTCGAGCAGTCCCGCCGTTCCTTGATGTTCGCGGAGAACGCCGAGCGGATGAGGATCGCTCCCATCTCCTCCGCGACCGCTCGCAGGGCGCTGCCGATCACCTGGAGCTCGACATCCATGGTCGTCGTCATGACGTTCGCTCGAGACGTAGCGTGCCGTGAGAGTCGGTCTCGCCCGCCCATCCCTCGGGCACCCAGCAGGTGGCGCCGGCGAGGTCGAGTCGGACCGGGCCGACGGCGCTCGCCACTAGGTCCGATGCGAACTCGAGGACTGGCCCCGGGTTCACGTCGGCGGTGCGTACGGCGACGAGTTCCACCGGCCTCGATTCGTCGGCGTAGCCGTAGCGCTCGGCATGCGACGCGTGGAAGTCGGCGGCAAGGTCACCGCCGAGCGGCACGGTCAACTCAAACGACTGTCCCTGGTAACGAAGATCGGCGGCACCTTCGGTGGGCAGGCCGTCGATCTCAGCAAGCGGCCGCACGTACGAGCGCACGCGATCCCGTCGCTCATCGCTTCCCGCGAGCCCAAGGGCCGACAGCACACCGGCCGATTCGGGCACGAGAACGGTCGAGCAGCCGAGCTCGTCTGAGAGTTCGCACGCGTGAAGCGGACCCGCACCGCCAAACGCGACGAGCGCGAAATCTCGTGGATCGTGGCCACGCTCGACCGATACGAGGCGTAGCGCCCGGAGCATCTCAGCGTTGACGACGGCGATGACATCCGCCGGATCGACGGAGGCGAGTGCCGCGGCGGCAACGGTCGGGTCGAGCTCGAGACCGTCGGCAAGTCGCTGCGGGAGCCGATCGAGCAGGAGGTTCGCGTCGGTCACGGTTGCTTCCATCCCACCGCGCCCGTAGCAGGCCGGCCCGGGCACAGCGCCCGCGCTCTGGGGCCCTACCTGGAGTGCTCCGCCGGAGTCGCGCCACACAATCGAGCCGCCACCGGCGCCGACTGTATGGATATCGATAGTAGGCAAGCGAATCGGCAGCCCTCCAACCTGGCGCTCGTTCGTTCGCTCCGCTCGACCGTTCGCGATGAGACACACGTCGGTCGATGTCCCACCCATGTCGAACGCGATCGCGTTTTCGAAGCCGGCCAGCTGAGCCACCCTGGCGGCGCCGACGACGCCGCCAGCGGGACCCGAGACGAGGATCCAAGACGGGTGTTCGGCAGCCTCTTCAAGTGTGGCGACGCCGCCTGATGACCGCATGACCAGTGGTTCGGGCAACCCGGCACTGCCACACGCTTCGGCGAGCGACCGGAGGTAGCGCGATACGACAGGCCCAAGGTAGGCGTCGGCCGCCGTGGTCGACGCTCGTTCGTACTCCCTGAACTCCGGCGCCACCTCATGCGAAGCAACGACCGGCTTGTCCGGATAGCGCCGCCGGAGCTCGTCGGCGACGGCCAGCTCGTGCGTTGGGTCGCGGAATGAGAAGAGGAGGCACACGGCGATCGCGTCAGCGTCGATCTCGGGCAGGGTCGTGAGATCCAGCGGTACGCGCTCCCCGTCCGGCTCAATGCGCCCGACGACGCCGTAGCTGCGATCAAGCGGAACAAGCGGATCGGGGTGATCGACGGAGAGGTCGTACAGACTCGCACGATTCTGTCGCCGTAGGTGGAGCACATGTTCGAAGCCGCGCGTCGTCACGAGCGCAGTTCGAGCTCCTTTCCGCTCCAGGAAGGCGTTGGTGGCCACAGTCGTGCCATGCGTGAATCGATCAGCCGCCGCAGCGCCGACCGCGAGCGCGGCTGCGAGGACGGCCTGTTCCTGTTCGGGCGTCGTCGACACCTTCGCCGTGCGAACGTGTCCGTCTTCGAGCAGCACAGCGTCCGTAAACGTGCCGCCGACGTCAATCCCCAGAACAGCCACCCGACGCATTCAACCTGGTCCGGGTCCGCGGCGTCGAGACGCACCTCGTGCGACTATGCGACTCATGAGTCGGGCCACCTCGTCAAACCTCACGATCGCGTTGCGGGGACCGAGCGGAGAGCCGGTCGACTTCGTGCGCACCACCACGTCTCACGGCCTGACGGACGTTGTGCCCTTCAGCGTCAAAGATGAAGGCCAATCGCTGAGCACGGTCATCCGGCTCCCGAACGACGCGGCCCGAGTCATCGAGCTGACCGCGGCCGCGCCAGGCGACCGGAGCCAGAATGCCGGCACGGCTGTCAGGTGCCGCGCCCGCGTGCGGGGGCCCAGGTTGACGCCGATGGAGAGCGACGCCGTGCGCGCAACCCTCGTCCGAATCCTCGCGCTCGATGTCGATCTGAAGCCGTTCTACGACGACGTGGCGAATGATCCCATGCTCTCCTGGGCGTGTGCCGGAGCGGGCCGACTCGTACGAAGCCAGACGGTGTTCGAGGACGTCATAAGGACCATCTGTACGACGAACTGCGCCTTTAGCGCAACTAGACGCATGATCACCGCGCTCGTCGCTGAACTTGGAGACCCCTCCGCGGGAGCGCCCGCCACCAGCTCGAGCACCGACACGCCGGCTGCTGGCCGCGCGTTCCCCACGCCCGCCGCCGTTGCCTCGGCCGGCGCGCTGTTTCTCCGTGATCGTGCACGCCTCGGCTATAGAGCGGAGTACGTCGCTGCGATCGCCGAGCGGACGGCCGCAGGTACGTTGGATCTCGAGCTGCTTCGACCGAGCGCACCCGACGCGGTCGGCGATGACGAGGCGCGTACAGAGCTCCTAGAACTCCCTGGCGTCGGCCCATACGGAGCTGCACACTCGATGATGTTGATGGGCCGGAATTCCGCCCTGATCCTCGACTCCTGGAGCCGCCCCGCCTACGCTCGTCTAGCAGGCACCCCAGTGAACGACGGCGCGATACGTCGCCGGTTTGACCGCTACGGCGCCCACGCTGGGCTCGCGTTCTGGCTCGCGGTCACGCGTAGCTGGGGAGCGTCGACTGCTTGGTCGCTGGGCCCAACACTTGAGCCCGTATAGTGCCCGCCCAGGCAACCCCGCTATGCCAGGCAGTCTGACAGACACCATCCACGAGCTCGTGAGAGCCAACCAGCTCGAGCGATTGAGCGAGGTTCTTGACGCAACGCCGGCGGCAACGACTCAGGCCCTCCGCGAGGCGCTCGATGCCCTGATCGTCGGCCTGGCCGAGCTGGCTAAGCCGGCCGGGGGAACGACGCTGATCGGCAACCTGCTGGAGCAGGAAGGGATCGCCGCCGTAGAGCGTCTCGACGAGATGCTCGCGCGCGGCGAGGATACGGAGGGAACCCGGCTCGCACGCGAAATCCTGGGCGATCGGGCACCTGGCGTAGCTGACGCGATCGACGCAACACCCGGAGTCGAAGGCGATCAGGCTGGGCTCCGTACGCTTGGCTTCGCGGCGCCACTCGCCGTCTCGACGCTGGCCAGACGCCAGCGCGACGAATCTCTCAGCGCTGCCAGCATCGGCGCGCTCCTGATCGCGGAACACGACCGCGTCGCGGCCGCCGCCACGCCCGTCACACCAACGCCCGCGCCGACAGCCGAGGCCCAACTAGCGACGAAGGCACTCGAGGCGACCCGGGAGGAGACAGCGCGCCACGAGGTCGAGGAGCGACGACGGCTCAAGTACGCATGGCCGTTCATCGTGATCTTCGCGACCGCCGGAGTCGTGCTGGCCATCGTGCTGGCGCTCACACTCGGCAACGATGGCGAGGCCTCGACCCCGGCAGAGACGGCGCCCGAACCCGCGAGCACGGAGCCGCCCGCTCCCGCGGCCCCGTCCGAGGCCGCACCCTCGGCGGAGCCGGCTCCACCCGCCGAACCGGAGCTCCCGGCCGACGTCATCGCGATCGCCGACGCCGACGGCGGCTTTACCACGCTACTCCGCGCCCTGGACGTCAGCGGCCTGGACGAGGAGCTCACCGGCGAGGGTCCGTTCACATTGTTCGCTCCGACCGACGCCGCCTTCGAGGCGCTGCCCGATGACGTCGTCGAGAGTCTTCTAGTCGAGCCAGATCGACTCGAAGAGCTTCTCGGTATTCACCTACTGGACGGCGCCCACACCCGGACCGCTCTCTCCCAGCGCGACGACGTGCCAACGCAAGATGGACGAACCCTCGTGATCGAGAGCAGCGGCGCCACCCTAGCGGTCGGCGGCGCAACCCTGACGAAGCCCGACCAGCGTGCGAAGAACGGCATTCTGCACAGCGTCGACGCGGTGATCGTCCCCGAAGGGTTCGAGCTCGTTCCGGGCGAACCGATCACCGTTGTCGACCTCGGAGACGAGGCAGGAACCTTCACCACGCTGCTGGCGGCACTCGACGCCGCCAACCTGACGTCGACGCTTCGCGGCGAGGGTCCTTTTACGCTGTTTGCGCCTACCGATGAGGCATTTGCCGCGCTGCCAGATGGAACGCTCGAGGAGATTCTCGCCGACCCGGCCGCGCTGGAGCAACTACTCACGGCTCACATCACAGGTGGGGTTCAACGGAGCGCGCAACTCGCCGAGCGAGATGACATTGCCACCGTCACCGGACAGGTGCTCACCATCACCGCCGACGATCGCGGCATCGTCATAGGTGGATCGCTCATCACGACGGCCGATATGGAAGCCGACAACGGCATCCTGCACGCCATCGACAGCGTGATCTTCCCCGAGGGCCTTGCACTTGGGTCGCAAGAGACGGCGATCGACGTGCTGGAGGAGGCTGACGGCTTCGACACGTTTCTCGAAGCGCTGTCAGCGACCGGCCAGGCCGACGACCTCCGAGGTCCCGGACCCTTCACTGTTTTCGCTCCAACCGATGAGGCCTTCGCTGCGCTGCCTGAATCCGTCCAGGCAAGCCTTGATGATCCGGAGGTGTTTGGTGCCGTCGTGAGCGCCCACTACACCAGCGAATCTGTTGCGGCTACGACAATCGCCGAAACAGGGTCCGTGCGCGTTTCGAGCGGCGAGGAGATCGCCGCGATATCCGACGGTGAGTTGATTTGGGTCGGTGGTGCACGCCTCATCGAATCGCTCGATTCCGGTAACGCCGCCATCCATGTGGTCGACCGCGTGATCATTCCACCGTCATTCGCGCCCGCCGACGGCACGGTGAACGAGTTGCTCGCGCTCGGGCCTGTGCCCTTCAAGGTGGCGAGCGCGGAGCTCACTGCCGCCGGCACACGTGTGGTTAGCCGCACCGCGTCGTATCTACGTACGAGCCCGGTGGGTGTCGAGATCGGGGGTCACACGGACGCCGACGGGGCTGAGGAGACGAACCTCGAGCTCAGCGAATCCCGAGCACAAACCGTGTTCGATTTCCTCGTTGTCGAGGGCGTCGACGCAAACCGGTTGGCTGCGGTCGGGTACGGCGAATCCCAGCCGGTCGCGAGCAACGAGACGAATCGCGGCAAAGCTCAGAACCGCCGGATCATCTTCACCATCGTCACATAGCCGACCTAGGCGGACGCTCCACCCCACGCAGGAACTCCGACGGTGCGGGCGAACGCTTTGCCATGCTCGGCCGACTTCGCCGCTCGCTGCGCCGACGCGCCATGCTTCGTGCGTGGGCGCGTGGCGACCTGGACTTTGCCGGCGCTCTTGCCCGGAGCCCGGGACTGCCGCGAGAGCTCTAGCCGCCTCAGGCTCGCGAATCGATTCGCAGGCTGCGAAGCACCGCGTTCGCCTGGGCCACGAGTCGCGCCCGACCACGTCGTGCGCGCACGACGGCGTAGAGACAGAAGGGCCGGCCGTTAGCCGTGAAGAATCGCTGGTGCCCGAGCTGGTCCCTGCGAGCGTTTAGAACGGCGTTCGGACTGAAGTCCCCTGGAGCAAGACGCCGC
The DNA here is from genome assembly GCA_030598925.1 of Actinomycetes bacterium. GTDB lineage: Bacteria > Actinomycetota > Thermoleophilia > Gaiellales > Gaiellaceae > JAUVPB01. The sequence goes on along the minus strand of JAUVPB010000035.1, from coordinate 8,857 downwards.
GGAATCCGGCGTCTCCGATAGAGACCCTCGCGCGCCAAAGCTTGCTGATACTCGGTCAATGCGAGGAAGATCCCGCTCGTTGGCATCGTGCGAGTCGCACGTGGGCCGAACTCACCGTCACGAGTCGGAATTGCGTAGTTCGCTACGTGCAGCGTTACGACTCCGTCCTTCTTGGACGCACGCGCGTCCCAGCCCGGCGGCAACTCGACGGTGACTCCATGCGCCGCCAGCGGCTTCATGTCGCGAGCACCGCTATTGCTACCGCTAGCGCCGCACCCTGCGCGACGAGTGTCGCGCGCCGCGCTGGCAGATCGAGCCGCGAGATGAGCCCTGCTGCACGAGCGAGATCGGCAGGGCCGCGGACGAGCGCGCCGGCGGCCGCGCACGCCCAGCGGACGAACCCAAACACGCCGCCGATAGCGATCCCGGCAACGACCGATCCCGAGAGCAGCGCCGCCGCGAAGGCTGCGTAGACCGCCGATGCTGTGACGATCGTCGCCACGCCGAGGCCCAGCTGAAAACCGAAACCGGCGCCATATACCCACCCGCGATATCGAACGAGCCACGTCTCGTCTACCTGCCGGCGAACGCTCGGAAGTGTACGACGCGTAATTCCCAGATCGAACGTCAGCCCGAGCGCGAGCAGGGCGGCCAGCGAGCCCAGAGCGATACTCGATCCGTGGCTGCCGGCGGCCCGGCCGAACGCTCCGAGTCCTGCGCCGATACCCGCACCGGCGACGACGCTCCCGATCAGGAAGAACGTGATCGTCACCAGATAGCGCTGTCCGCGTCCCCGCTCACCGAGCGGCGTGATGCTCCCGAGCATCGATTCGCCTCACGGTGACCACGTTGACCGGACGCCAGCTACGGTGGCGAGCCCGATCCCGATCCAGACCACCGCGCTCGTGACTACGTCTCCCGTGCCACACGACCGTAGAGGCTGGGATCGTCAGGGTCGAGGCCGGCACCGACGAGCTCCGACTCCGCACGCCGCATGCGCGCGGCACCATCCTGGCCGGAGACCTCACCGAGATCCGCGCGCGCGTCGGCCAGGAGCGACCGCACCCCCTCCCAGCTCGATGAGACGCCCTCACCGGCGATTTCACCGTTCTTGCCGACGTGCACGAAGTAGGGTGACGCGGGCACCGCGTACTCGTCCCAGGCAGCTGAAGACAAGACCACCGCGGTCCCTTCCGGCGTTAGCCGACGGAGCTTCGAGACGCTCTCGAGCTTCGCATCCTTGGCTACGACGACGATGCGGACACCGTCGAGCGCCTGAGTCGTCGCGGGTCCCAGATCCGACCAGAGGGAGCCGCATACAGAGCAGCCGCTCGTAAGGAACGCGAGAAGCGACTCGCCGCCGGGCGCAAAGCCAACCCTGACGGCGTCGCCCGCCAGAGAGGAGCCGTCGATTGACGGGGCCGGCGACTCGCTCGTCCGGCCAGGCGCCGCGGTCTCGCTGACCAAGTCGTCGGCGGGCTCCAGGGATTCTCCGGACTCGAGGTCGTGCAACCGCCGCAAGATCTCGGCGTGGCTGCGCAGAAGACCGGCAACCAGTATGAGCAAGAGCGCGAGCAAGAGCGACACGGCGACGAGGAGTGCCGTCACCGGCTCGTTCTCCGGCTCGGCTGCCCCGTCACAGGCACGGCGCCTCGTGACTGCAGGTCGCGTTGTTCACCTTTTCCGTGCAGTCGCAGAAGTCGTACGCGGCGCAGGGATTGACGCACATGATCACGCGGCAGACGACCTCCGTCGTTCCAGCCTGGTCGGTATTGCACTGCCCGTAGCGGAACGTCGTACAGCAGACCTTTCGGTTGCTGCAGTCGTTGTTGGCACACCGGCAGCCACCCGGACACCTGTGGCCAGGACGCCGATTGCAGTCGATGTAGTAGCGGACGCCCTCGTCGGCGCAGAGCTTCGTTCCCTTGTAGCTCGTGCACTTCCACCAGCCTGCGACATACGAGTAGGGCGGGCAGGCGTTGACGCCGCTGTTGATCGTGCAGCAAAATTCCGTCCAGCCGCCGCAGCACTTGCTACGCCCGGAGCACTTGGCGCACGTTACGACGCCGTACGCCGACTCGGGCTTGAGTAGGAACCTCGCGGGTGCAACGACGAGCGCAGAGCCGGCGAGAGCCGCTCGCGCGAGGAAGCCGGTTCGGGAGGTCTTCCGCTCGAGAGCGGCAGAGGTGAGCTCGACGAGTCGATCAACCACGGGGGCCTGCCGCGTAGGACGACGCCAGTAGTGGCACGTACGCCATGGCGAGGGCCGCTGCCGCCACGGCCGCTGCCGCCGCGATCAGCAGCGGGATCCCGAGCATTGGAAGCGAGCTCAGCTGTTGATCGACGCGAACCGGATCTGCGAGGGCGGCAGCGCCAGCCGCAACGGCGCCCAGGGCGCTGAGCACGACGTGAATGATGCTAGGCGGGGTCTCGAGTGCTCCCAGGCAACCGCAGGACGGCAGATCCGCACCACCGATCAGGAGCCACGTCGCGACGGCCGCGAACACAACGAACATCGCCATGACCGCGACGGCGAGCCAGCGGACGCCAGACACGATCGCGGCAGCTCCGAGAGCCGCCTCGATCAGGCCGAGCAGCTGGACCGTGCGAATGCTCGTGGGCAGACCGATGGCCTCGAGCACCCGCTGTGCCGCATGCGGCTGCCGCACCTTTGCTATACCGGCCACGAGGAGCAGTCCGGCGGCGACGAGCAAGGGCGCGAAGACGAGGTCAAACGACACGTGTGCAACGTGGGTCACGCCGCCACAGTGTGGCGTCCGGTTCGGACGGCTACCGTCCCGCGATGCAGGCCCGTCACACGTGGCTTTTCCTCTCGACCTTGGCGGTCACGATTCCACTGGTGTTCGCCCTTCCGGCGGGGGCCGCCAACCCCCTCCACCCGTCGGGCCTCATCGCTTTTGCACGTGCTCCGGCCAACGGCGATTTCGAGATCGCGACGATCTCGCCAGCGACGGGGAAGATCCGCCTTCTGACGCGCAACCGGAGGACGGACGTGGAGCCCGCATGGTCGCCGAGCGGCGAGAGGCTCGCGTTCTCCTCGAACCGGCGGACAGCGCTCAACTTCGACATCTGGGTCATGCGTCGCGACGGGAAGAACCAGCGGCGCGTCACGGCCAGCATCGCGAACGACGTCGAGCCGACGTGGTCACCCGATGGCGCGAGTCTCGCGTTCTCGAGCGATCGGAAACGAGGCGACTTCGATCTGTGGGCCATAAACGTCGGCGGCGGCGGCCAGAAACGCCTTACCACGAGCGAGGGGAGCGACGTGGATCCCTCGTGGTCACCGGATGGGCACAAGATCGCGTTCAGCTCTGACCGCGACCGAGGCAACTTCGACATCTACCTCCTTGACCTCAGAACGGGCGCTGTCCGGCGCGTCACCGGTGGTCCGAGCCAGGATTTCGAGCCGTCCTGGTCACCCGACGGCACAACGCTGGCATTCCACCGGTACCCGAAGGTCGGCGGCTCCGCAAACGTTCGATCTATCAGGCTGAGCCCAACCTCCTCTGGCCACCTCACGCGCCGTCGAGGCGACGAGCTAGCCCCCTCGTGGTCGCCGGACGGCGGCAGAGTTGTGTTCCACTCGCGCGGCGGCTGCACGCTCACCTGCCCGTTCGACCTTTGGGTCCACAACGTCGAGCGTGCGTCGAGCAAACGCCTCACGGGCGGCCCAACTCGCGATTCGCGCCCGGCGTGGCAGCCAGCCACGGCCGATCTCGCCGTGAGGCTCGCCCCGGAGACCGCTGGCCCAGTGCCAGCCGGTGCCGAGCTGGTCTACGTGATAGACGTGGTGAACCGGGGGCCGGGCATCGCATGGTCTGTCGCGATCGAGCACGCACTTCCGCCAGGCGTCGAGATCGCCTCGGTCAGCGCTACGCGCGGCCCGTGCACCGGGACTCAGCCGATCGTGTGCTCCGTCACCCGACTTGGCCCCGGTGGCGAAGCAATGATCCGCGTCGTCGCCCGGGCGATCACGGGCGGCGTACTCGATCTCGCCGCTCGCGCGTCCTCACTGACCTTCGACCCACGAACGCGCAACAACGCGCGCCGAGCAACGCTCGCCGTTGCGGCGCCGGGCTAGACCGTGGGCTGGACGAGTCGGTAACCGACGCCCCACACGTTCACAACGTATTCGACCGCGCTGTGTTGGCTGAGCTTGCGCCGCAACCGACTCGCATGGGAGTCGAGCGTGCGCGTGCGGCCGAGACTTCGGAACCCCCAAACGCCGCGCAGGAGCTCTTCCTTGGTGAACACGCGCTCTGGCTCCGCCGCGAGCGCGACGAGCAACTCGTACTCCTTCGCCGCGAGTACGACGGATTCGCCGGTCACCCGGACGATGCGAGATGGCTGCACGATCTCGATCTCACCCACCTCGATGCGCTCGCTAGGTGCGTATGCTCCCGAACGGCGCAACACGGCGCGCATGCGCGCGAGCAATTCGTCGTACGCGAACGGCCGCGTGACGAAATCGTCGGCGCCCCGAGTGAGTCCTCGCACGCGCTCCACGGGGTCATCGTGCTCACCGAGCATGATCAGAGGCACGTCGCGATTCCAGCGCCTGCCCTCCTCCCCGGCTCGAAGCGCCCGACACACGTCGAAGCCAGAGCCAGACGTTAGGCGTGTTCCCAGCAGAACGACGTCTGGGTCGGTGGTTTCGGCCAGTTCGAACGCCTCCCGTGTCTAAGCGGACGCGGTTACGGCAAACCCATCTTCTTGAAGCTGGCGCTGCAAGTAGGCGCGTGGTGGTGAATCGGTATCGATCAGTAGGACGGATTCAGTCGGCATGGCGCCACGCTAGCGGCGAAAGAGACGAAGCGCTAGATGTCCATTTCGTCAGGAGTGCAACACCTCACCCACAGAACAACTCACACATGTCCAGCGTCGCCCCGTCTGAGCGGAGCACGTCTGGCTCAGGCGGGCCGTTGCGCGGTCGCCGACAGATCGGCGGATCTCTACACGCGCCCGCCCGCGGCAACAAGCGCGGCGGCCGTACGCTCTGACGGCTCGACCCCGAGCTCGGCCAGAGCTTCGCGGCAGCGCAGGAATGCCCGCTGTGCGGCGGCTGTGTCGTTTGCGGCACCGTGCACCTCGATCAGTCGCCTATAGCCGCGTTCACGCAAACGGTCGACGCTCGTGAGAGCCTCGGCAACGCCGACCGCCTGTCCGAGGTCATCGCGCTCTACCCATACATCGACGAGCACCTCGAGGGCGCGGTAGTGAAGATCCTCTAGCTCCTGGCGTTGACCGACGACCCAGTCGCCGTACACGCCGGCCAGAAATGGGCGCCGCGCGATCGCCGTACCGACCGCGGCATTCGCCCACGCTGTCGCGATGTCGGCCCGCCTCAGGGCTCCTTCAGCTGCGTCGACGGCCGTCGTACACTGCTCAACGTCGACCTCGATCTCACCGTGGCGCCGAAACTCGAACGCCCCCGTTCCCGAGACGAGCGCCGCGCGGCCATCTATGCCGGCGCGACTCAGTGTGGTCCGCAGTTTGGACACGATGGGGCCGAGCGCCTTCTCCCAGCCGGCCGGCAACTCGTGCGACTCCCAGATCGCCTCAGCGAGCCCATCCCGGGAGATCGGCCCGCGAGCCATTACTAGAGCGGCCAGCGCGACGCGGCCCTGCACGCCCGGGAGCTCGACCTCGTCGACCGTGCCCTTGGGCCCTTCGATCGACATACGTCCTGTCAGGTAGATCCGCGCCAAGTTTCTCCCACGTTTCTTCCAACCTCGAGAAACTACGGTTGTACCGCAAACGGCACTGGAGGAGAAGATGGGCGATCAGAAGAAGGTCATCGAATGCCCGTGTGGCGTCGTTCTCGAAGGGCAGAACGACGACGCGGTCGTCGCTGCCGCGCAGGCACATGCTGCTCAGGTGCACGACATGGACCTGACGCGCGAGCAGGCGCTCGAGATGGCTCGGCCCGCGTAGCGGCGCGGACAACAATTGGATCGGGGGCGGGCTTCGGCCCGCCCCTTTTGTGCTCGCCTACGCAGGCTGAACGGCGCGGTCGACGCGCTCGCGGTACGCCTTTGGTTCGGGCTCCTTGAAGGCCGCGACCCGGCTCGTCTGCAAGCCGTAGTCGAGAATTCCCTCGAGCATCTTGACGGCACACGCAACACCGTCGAGTACCGGGACACCGACCTGCGGCTCGACCGCCTTGTCGAGCGGCCCCATGCCTGCGCACCCGAGACAGATAGCCTCGGCTCCGTCATTCGCCACGGCTTCCTTCGACGCCTTCACGATCTCCCGCTCAGCCGACGCCGGGTCCTTCTCGATCTCGAGCACTGTCAGCGGCGTCGGCCGCACCGACGCGCAGCGAGCCTCGAGACCATGGAGCCGCACCATGTCCTCGAGCAACGGCACAGCCCGGGGCAGAACCGTCACGATCGAGAACCTGTGTCCGACCGTGCAGGCCATCAGCATCGACGCCTCCGCGATGCCGACGACGGGGACCGGCGCGACCTCACGCGCCGCGAACAGCCCGGGATCGCCGTAGCAGGCAATGATCACGCCGTCGTAGTCCGGGGCGCGTTCCTTGATCGTCTCGACCGTGGCCGCCGCCGCCACGTACTCCTCGTAGTGACCCTCGATCGATGCCGGGCCCCAAGCTGGCGAGAGCTCGTCGATCACGGTGCCCTCGCGCGCGTAGCGACGCGCCTGCACCCCGATGTCCTCTGTCATCGCGTCCGTCGTATTCGGGTTGATCACGAGAAAGCGCATATCAGGCCTCCCTGTACTGCGAATAGTCACGCATTGCTGATGCATCGCTGACGAAGCCATCGAGAACGTCGTCCTTGATCGCATCAAGGTCTCGCTCGTCGGGTTCACCGTAGCCCCCTGCTGATGGTGCGATCGTGCGCACGGTCTCGCCCGCGTCGACTTTCCGATAAGGGATCTTGGACGGGAGCGACTCTTCACGCTCCGAGTCCGGGTTGAGCAGAATCGAGCCTGCTGTCCCATCCTTGCCGCCAAAGATTCCCAGCGGGGGCCATTTGTTGCCATCCGCCTCGATCGAGAAGCCGCCGGGTTCGGTGAATTCGACATCGCGGATCGACCCGACCCCGCCGCGCCAGCGACCCGCACCTGCCTCGTCCTCGCGTAGCTCGTAGCGCGTTACCCGAAGCGGCAAGTGCGACTCGATGTCTTCGATCGGATTGTTGCGCGTGTTGCCGAACAGCGTGTCGACGGCATCAAGGCCGTCCTTGCCGTAGCGGCCGCCGTAGCTGCCCTCGATGATGTCCATGTGGACCCAGTGGCCGCCGTTACGGATGCCTGAGGATGCGATCACCTTGAGGTTGCCGACCGACGCCGCGACGGCCTCGGGCATATGTGGCGCGAGAGCCCGCATCACCGTCTCGGCGATCATGTTGCCGCCGACGAATCGCGCGATCGTCGGCGCCGGGTAGAGCGGGTTCGCGAGACACCCCTCCGGCGCGGTGATCTTGATCGGCCTGAACAGCCCGCTGTTCGTCGGTACGGGCGGATGCGTATCCGAGTCCAGCAGAATCGAGCGAAGAACGAGATAGACCGCGATGTCCACCGTGCCCTCGAAGGGCAGGTTGATCGGTAGATCGACCTGGGGCGCGGTGCCCTCGAGATCAACGATCAGGTCGGAGCCGTTGATCGTGACCGACGCGACGATCGGCAGATCGCGGTAGGCAGGATTCGGATGGTCGAGGTACCCGTCGATCTTTCCCTCGGCGCTGCACGTGCCGTCGGGCAGCTTCTCGATCTCGTTGCGCAGGACGCGCTCGGAGTAGTCCATCAGATCCTCACTCGCGGCCCGAACCGTCTCGAGCCCGAACCGATCGATCAGCTCGAGGTAGCGCTCGGCGCCAATGCGGGACGCCGCGATCTGAGCCTGCATATCTGCAACGACGATGTCTGACATACGGATGTTGTCGCGCAGGATGTGCCATATCCACTCGTTGCGCTTGCCCTCTTCCTCGATCTTGATCGCGTTGAACTGCAGCCCCTCCGCGTAGGCGTCGGAGGCATCAACGATGCCGCACGACCCGGGCGTGAGCGCCCCGACGTCGAGGTGGTGCGCTGTAGAACCGGAGAATCCGACCAGCTGCTCATCGACGAACACCGGAACGATGAACCCGAAATCCGGCCCGTGCGAGGCGCCGTAGTACGCGTGGTTGTGCATCACGACGTCGCCCGGCTTCCACTCCTCTCCAATCTCCTCGAAGCGGCGGTTTATCCCGCGCACGTAACCGGGGATCGGACCAGACTGAAGTGGCGTCGATTGAGGCGATTCGCAGAGCTGCCGTGCTTGCTCATCGCAGATCACGGTTCCGAAGTCTTCCGACTCGCGGATGATCGAGGAGTAGGACATACGTGCGAGCTTGTGCCCCATCTCGATCGCGATGGAGTCGAGCGCACCGCCGATAACGGACGCCGTGATCGGATCGACTCTGGTCTCCGCAACGCTCACGTGGGCGTCCTCTCGAGAATCAGGTTTCCTGACTCCTGTGCCGTCGCTCCCCAGGCCGGTGGCACGAGCACCGTCGTATCGCGCTGGAAGATCACGACTGGACCGGGCACGCTCTGGTCGAGCGGCAGCCGGGACCGATCGAGATAACGCGTCGGGAGCACCTCGAGGCTCCCGTTGGTTCGAAACACGCTCTCGCCGTCGCCAAGCAAAGCCTCCGTCAGCTCTCCGGGCGAAAGCTGCGGCTTCCCGAGCTTCGGCCTGTTGCCGATCGCCGTGACCCTCAGGTTGACGATCTCAATCGGATCGTGCATCGCATGCTGGTACTCCTGCTCGTGCATGCGGTGGAACTCGGCGAGCGCCGCGTCGCTGAACCGCAGCTCAGGCAGCGGC
>JAUVPB010000232.1 GCA_030598925.1 Actinomycetes bacterium | reverse complement strand
GCCCGTCTCGTGGACGCGGAGCTGCAGCCCAGGTGGCACAACCGTTGTCGAGAGAGACTCCTCGACGATTGCGGGACCCTCGAGCGCCTGAGCGACCGCAAGCGAGTCACGTTGAACAACCAGCGTGTCCACGAAACCACGTTCGCGGAAGTAGACGGGCCGGCGTCCCGCCTCAACCTCGGATACGCCGGGTCGGAGTTCGGCGGCCGGGCCGGCTCGCGCGCCGATCGCAGTGACGACCAGCCCGACGACCTCGACGATTTCGTCGCGTTGGTCGTAGCCGTAGAAGGCGGCGTAATCGTCGTGGAACCGCTCGATCGCGTCGCGGAAGGCCGCCGGGTCGAGCGGAGCCTCGGGCGCGATCAGGATGTCGCGGTGGTAGTTCTGGCCGAGATAGCGGACCTCGAGGCGCTGCTCGATCGCTGGCTCGCCCTCGTAGCCGTCGCGGCGGAGCGCTTCGATCGTGCGTTCTCTCAATGGCACGAGCGCCTCGTTCAGTCGAGACATCGCTGCGTCCTCGTCAGAGCGGATCAGCAACGTCGTCGACAGATCGGCGCGCAGGTTGGCCGTCAGCAGCCCGAACGTCGACGTGTTGCCAGGGTAGGGCGGGACGAGCACCGTCTCGATCCCGATGATCGCGGCGATCTCTGCCGCGTGCAGGGCGCCGGCGCCCTGCACGCCACGAGTGCGTGGTCGCGCGGATCGATGCCGCGCTCGACCGAGATGACGTTAAGCGCATCGACCATGTTGTGGTTGGCTAGATCAACGATCGAGCGTGCGGTGTCCACCAGGGGCTGCCCGAGCTCGTGTGCCAGCTCGGCGACGGCCGTCTCGGCCAGGCCGGCCTCGAGTCGAATGTCGCCGCCACAGAAGTTCGCCGGGTTGAGGCGGCCGAGGAGGAGGTTCGCGTCGGTCAGCGTCGCCGCCACCCCACCCTCCCCGTAGCACGCAGGTCCCGGATCGGAGCCCGCGCTCTGCGGGCCGACGCGAAGGAGGCCGCCCGGGTCGATCCACGCGATCGAGCCCCCGCCCGCGCCGATCGTGCGGATGTCGACCATGGGCGCACCGACGGGCATTCCTAGCTCGATCTCGAAGCTTGCAGCGCGGCGGAGCTCCTGGTTGCTGACGAGACTGACGTCACACGAGGTACCGCCGATGTCGATGGTCATCAGGTCGTTGATCCCTGCGAGGGAGGCAAAGTGGGCACCGCCGAGGACGCCGCCGACCGGCCCCGACACGAGGAAGTTGGCCGGTTGCAGCAATGCGGCCTCGGCTTCGACCACGCCGCCGTTCGATTTCATCACGAGGAGGTTTGCTGGCGAGCCCGCGTCAGCAAGGCCCCGCTCGAGGTTGCTGACGTACCGGCTGAACAGGGGTTTCAGGTACGCGTCGGCGATCGTCGTATGCCCGCGATCGTTCTCGCGCCAGCGCGGATACACCTCGTGCGAGAGCGAGATGAAGAGCTCGGGCAGCGCGTCGCGGAGCTTCTCGGCGAGCTCGACCTCGTGGACGGCGTTGACGTAGGAGAAGAGGAAGGAGATCGCGACGCTGCCAATGCGCTCCGTCCGCAGGTGCTCGATCAGTTCCGTGACGTCGTCGGGATCGAGCTCTCGACGAACGGCCCCGGTGCTGTCGACGCGGCAATCGATCTCGAGACAGTCGAAGCGTGCAGCGAGCGGTCGTGGTTTCTCCCATTCGAGGCTGTAGAGGTCGCGGCGATTGGCGTTCTGAATGAAGATGACATCGCGGAAGCCCGTGTTGGTGATGTACGCGACGCGGGTTCCCTTGCGCTCGATCAGGGCGTTGGTCGAGACCGTCGTGCCGTGAATGAACAGCTCGACCTCGTGAGCGGGAACCCCGGCCTTCTCGATCACGCGGAGCACGGCTGAGATCGGGTCGTCCCGCTGGCTCGGCGACTTGTCGACAAGCACGTGACCCGAGGACTCGTCGAGCGCGACGAGGTCGGTGAACGTGCCTCCGATGTCGACGGCGATCTGGAAGGTCATGGCTTCAGTCGACCCTTCCGCGTACGAGGCTTGGGTTAAGGGCGGACGACGTAGTAGGCGTTGAACGGATCGTGCTCGAGCTGGCTGATCTCCACCGACTCGAAGCCGGCGGCCTCGAGTAGTTCCCTGGCCTTCTGCTCGCCCCAGAGGGTGCCCAGGCCCTCGCCGCCCTGTTCGAGCGACACGGGCATGCAGTGCATACAGCTGACGGTGTACAGGAAGGTTCCGCCGGGATGCTCCAGGTTCTCGTGGACGTGTGACGAGCCCGCAATGTCCTGCATCAGGTAGATGCCATCCTCGGCGAGGGCCCGGCGGATGCCGGTCAGCAGCGCGAGCGGGTCAGCCTGATCGTGCACCGCGTCGAAGGTCGTGATGAAGTCGAACGATTCGGGCGTCGCGTCTGCGTCGAACGTCGTCAGGTCGCGCACCTCGTATGTCAGATTGTCTGCTCCCTCGTCGGCCGCTCGCGCTCGGGCGTACTCGACGGTGTCCGCCGAGAAGTCGTACCCCGTGAAGCTGCTCTGTGGGAACCGTCGAGCGAGTGCGAGTAACGACGCGCCCCGACCACAGCCGAGATCGGCAACACGGATGCCCTGCTCGAGCCGCTCCTCCAGACCGGGGACGAGCGGGAGGATGTGCGTGAACAGCACCGAGCCAACGGTCTGGGCGCTCTCCTCGGCCATCACCTCGTGGAAGCGGGCGTATCGCTCGTAAGGGACGCCGCCACCGTTGCGAAAGGCGTGGACGATGTCGTCCTCCACCGTCGCAGTGACCGGAATGAATTGGGCGGCTACAGCGAGGTTGTCCGGGGACGCGCGTCGCGTCAACCAGACCGCGTGTTCCGGCGGCAGCCGGTACCGGCCGGTGGCGGGGGCGAACTCGACGACCCTCCCCGTTGTCATGGCCGCGAGCCATTCGCGCACGTAGCGCTCGTTGAGGTTTGCAGCCTCGGCCAGCTCCATGCTGGTGGTGTCGGGATTCGCGTCAAGCGCATCGAAGAGCCCTGTGCGATGGCCGACCGACGTCATGATCACCAGTGACGCCTCGTTCAACGCGCCAAGCATGCGCTCTGCAAAGGCGCCGCTCGCATCCTGGTCAACAACAGTGCTCGCAGACATCGGGGACTCCCTCCTCGTACGCGACCAACCGGTTGGTTGCCATCCAAGCAACCGTGAGGGCACGGGTCAAATGCCCGCGCCTCACCAGCACAAGCCGGTGGACGCTAGAGCTGGATGGTCGTGCCTACGGCGCCCTGGATGAACGCGTCAGGGAACCGCCGCGCCAGCTCGTGCACGGCGCGCCAGCCCGTGCAGTGGGACGGGACGAGGATCGATGGGGAGAGTGCAGCGAGGCCGTCGAGGGTTGCGTCGATGATAGGCTCGAATTTCGGCCCGCTCAGGTGAAACCCGCCAATGAGCGCGCACAAACGCTCCTCGCCGGTGCGCTTCAGCGCGTAGCGGGCCGTGTTCACGATCCCGGCATGTCCACAGCCGCTGAGGACGACCAAACCCTGGTCGCGCACCCGGACGACGAGCGCCTGATCGTCCAGGATCAGCGGGTCGGGCTCCCAACCGGCTCCGATCTTCGCCTCGTGTCCGGGCAAGCCTCGCTCGAAGTCCGTCGTACGATCCACCTCACCGGTGATCAGCACGCAACCGTCGAGCAGGAACGACGGCTGCTGTTCCTCCACGATCGTGAAGCCGGCGCCTTCGAGCGCCGAGCGGCTCGGCGACGGAAGCTCATAATGCTGGCCGCTGGCGAACGTCACCCGTCGGTGGCGCCAGAACATCGGATGGATGTAGACAGGCAGGTTCGGGCGGCCAAGCTCGCGCACCACGCCCTCCATGCCGGTGACGTGATCCCAGTGACCGTGGCTCAGGACGATCAGCTCGATGTCGGAGGGCGCGAGCTCGAGGCGCCGCATGTTCTCCACGACCCCCATTGGCGTCACGCCAGCGTCGAAGAGGATTCGGTGCTCTACCCCTCGCCTTGTGACCGTGACGAGGGCCGAGAAGCCGTGCTCGGCCACGAGCATCTCCGGCGCGCGTCCCTCGACGAGCACGTCAGCTCTTAGTGTCCCGCCGGCCCCGAACAGGGTCGGGCGCTTGGCCGGGCCCTCGTCGGCGAGGAGCGGGTCGGTGACGTTGTCCATCAGCACCTGCACGGTGAGTGCATCGACCGGCTCGAGGTTGATCGGATCCAACATACTGGTGCCCACGCGGGGCGCCAGCGTAGCTCATGGCGTCCCGTTCGTTCTGCGGCTAGTTCGGCTCGCCTTGGTGCGAGGACGCGCTGGGCACGAAGGAGACGACGACGCGCTCGGCGTCGGGTGGAT
>JAUVPB010000261.1 GCA_030598925.1 Actinomycetes bacterium | reverse complement strand
GCCGCAGGGCCAATCTCGTAGCCACGCTCAACGCGCCCAGGCACAAGCCGGCGAAGCAAGCGAGGAGCACCTCGGTCATGCATGGAGTTTCGCGGAGCCGGGCTAGCTGGTGGGTCCGGACGGACGCAGCCGGCCGTCAGTCGGACCGGTCTCGGCCTGTTGGCGGAGACGGGTCGTACATAATCGCCTCCTCATGGCCGCCATCACACGTGAGCCCGTCGACGTTCTGATCGTCGGCGCCGGAGCCTCGGGCGCCGCCGCCGCATGGCGTCTCAGCGAAGCGGGGCTCGACGTTCTGTGCCTCGAGCAGGGTGACTGGACCGATCACGCTCGCGCGGCGAGTGCTGAGCCTGACTGGGAGGTTCGTCGCGATCGAGAGTGGAACCCGTATCCGAATCATCGCAAGCTCGCGGTGGACTACCCGATCAATGATTCGGATACGCCGATCCTTCCGCTGATGTACAACGGCGTCGGCGGCTCGACGCTGCACTGGGGTTGTTGCTTCCCGCGACTCCATCCATCGGACTTCCGCGTCAGGACTCTGGACGGCGTCGCCGATGACTGGCCTCTGGACTACTTCGAGCTCGAGCCCTACTACGAGCTGAACGATCGCATGATGGGCATCTCTGGCATCGCGGGCGATCCCGCGAACCCGCGTCGTGCCCCGCGTCCGCTCCCTCCGATCTCGCTCGGGCGCGGCGCGGAGCGCATGGCCGCGGCGTTCGACCGTCTTGGCTGGCACTGGTGGCCGATGGACGTCGCTGTCAACTCCCGGCCTTACGGGGACGATCGGGGAGCGTGTAACTACTGCGGGCCCTGCGATCTCGGCTGTCCTCAGCGGGCGCGAGCGAGCACAGACGTGACGTACTGGCCGGCGGCTCTCGGCAACGGCGCAAGGCTGCAGACGTCGGCCCGCGTGGTAGAGATCACTCTCGACGCGCGGGGGCGAGCGAGCGGCGCGCAGTGGATCGACACTGCCGGCAACACCTGGCACCAGGCGGCGCGTGTCGTGATCCTCGCTGCCAACGGCGTCGGGACGGCACGGCTGCTGCTTCTCTCGACGTCCCGTCGGTTCCCCGATGGACTTGCAAACTCCTCAGGCCTCGTCGGCGCCAACCTCATGCATCACGTCACGGGCATGGTGACAGGAATCTTCGACGACGACCTCGAGGCGTACAAGGGACCGTTCGCAGCCTCGATCTTCTCGCAGGAGTTCTACGAAACTGACGCATCGCGCGGCACGGTGCGCGGTTTGCAGCTGATGCAGATCCGGGGCGACGGACCGCTCGGTACGGCGATCGGCCGCTACCTCCCACAGATTCCGTGGGGCGCAGACCATCACGAACGCCTTCTCGCGCGGCTTGGCCGCACGGCGGCGCTCACCGTGACGACCGAGGATCTCCCTCGTCCCGGCAATCGCGTCTCGCTCGATCCGGGACTCGTCGACTCGAGTGGCCTCCCGTGTCCGGCCTTGCATTATGAGATCGACGACAACACGTGGGCTCTGCTCGGCTACGGGTCGGAGCGGGGGCAGGAGGTGTTCAGCGAGGCCGGCGCAGCTGAGATTGTGACGCAGCGCCTCGTTCCTGGAACCGGCTTTCACCTGCTCGGGACTGCCAAGATGGGCGACGATCCTGCTACGTCGGTCGTCGACCGGTTCGGCCAGGCGCACGACGTACCGAATCTCTTCGTCGTCGACGGGAGTACGTTCGTCACATGCGGAGCCGTGAATCCCACCTCGACGATTCAGGCTCTCGCTCTGCGGACGGCCGAGCACATCGTCGAGGGACGCCGCGCGCTCGAGGCTGCCGCGTGAGACGACGGGAGCTGCTGGACGTTGTGCTCGACCGGCTGCTTCCGCCTGTCGACGAGCTCGGTGGCGCCGGGGCGCTTGGACTCGCCGCGAGCCTCGATCGCGACCCGCTAGCCGATGCGGCTCCTGGAGCTCTCGACGAAGTTCTCGCGGCGTTGCCGAAGGATTTCCTCGATCGTGACGGCGAAGACCAGGATCGCTCGCTGCAGCAGATCGAGACGCAACAAGCGGAAGCCTTTTCCATTCTGATCAGCGTGGCGTACAACGCCTACTACGTCGATCCGCGAGTGCTCGAGCGTATCGAGGGGAGGACGGCGTACAAGGCGGGTCCCCCACAGCCGCGCGGCTACGAGATCGAGCCCTTCGACGAGACCCTTCTCGCTCAGATCTCTCGGCGAGAACCCTTCTGGAGAAAGGTTGACCCGTGAATCATGACGGCAAGGTCGCGATAGTCACCGGAGCGGCGAGTGGAATCGGGCGAGGCATCGCCGAGCGGTTGGTTGAAGACGGAGCGTCTGTGCTGATCGCGGATATCGACGAGTCGAGCGCTATCGAGGTTGCGAACGCGCTCGGCGAGCGCGCTGGGCCGTTCGCGTGTGACGTGACCGACGAAGAGAGCGTCGAAGCGGCGATCGAGGCGGCAGTTGCCTCATTCGGCCGACTCGACATCATGGTCAACAACGCAGGTGTGCTGCAGATCTCGCCCGTCGTTGAGACTGACGTCGACGACTGGGATCGGATGTTTGCCGTGAACGTCCGCGGCATGTTTCTTGGCGCCAAGGCGGCGGCGAAGCGCCTGATCGAGCAGGATGACGGCGGCGTGATCATCAACGCAGCGTCTGGTGCGGGGCGTCACGGCGTCGGCATGCTGTCCCACTACTGCGCGACAAAGGCGTGCGCGATCAGCATGACTCAGTCCCTCGCGCTCGAGCTGGCCCCGCATCGAGTTCGGGTGAACGCGTACGCGCCGGGCCACATCATGACGCCGATGTGGGATGAGATCTGGGAGCCGTATGCGTCGCGTGTGGGCAAGTCGGTCGACGAGATCAGGGAGCTCTTCCTCGGCACGATCCCGTGGGGGCGTTACGGCGAGCCGGCCGACGTCGCCCCGGGCATCTCGTGGCTCTGTAGCGAGGACGCCGAGTACGTGACAGGGCAGACCATCGGCATCAACGGGGGCGAGTGGCTGCACTAGCGCCGGGCCCGGCGTAGCTTTCCGCGGGGGCGTCGCGGAGCGCGCGTCCTCAGTTGCACCTCGGACGGTGCAGCATGACGCCGGGATCAACCGGTGCCTGTCAAGATGCGCACGATGGCAGATGCACTCGCGGGGATCCGCGTGCTCGACTTTACGCAAGCCTGGGCTGGTCCGACCTGCGCGCGACTGCTCGGCGATTTTGGCGCGGACGTGCTCAAGGTGGAGTCAGAGACTCGCCCTGATCTCGGTCGCCGGGTCGGCCCGTACGTCGGCGACGAGTCTGACCTCGACGTCTCGGGGTACTTCGTCGAGTGGAATCGAAACAAGCGCTCGGTTCGGCTCCACCTGCGGGAGGAAGAGGACGTCGCCCTGGCGCGCCGGCTCGCAGCGACATGCGACGTCGTCGTCGAGAACTTCGCTCCCGGCGTAATGGCGCGCTTGGGCCTCGACTACCAGACCCTTCGCCTCGACAACCCGGAGTTCGTGATGCTCTCGCTCTCGGGGTTCGGTACGACGGGTCCGCTCTGCCGCGCTCCTGCCTTCGGTCAGCAGATCGAGGCGATCTCAGGGCTCATGTCGGTCACGGGCTACGAGGATGGTCCACCCCTGAAGCCAGGTGTCTCCTACCCGGATCCGCTCTCGGGGATTGC
>JAUVPB010000011.1 GCA_030598925.1 Actinomycetes bacterium | reverse complement strand
GAAGTTCCGTGCCAGCCTCGCCAAGGAGGAGCTCGCGACGGCCGGCTTCGAGATCCAGCGTTGGTGGACGGACTCCCACGACGACTTCGCCCTGTCGGTTAGTCGTCCGCGGAGCGCCGGATCGAGCTAGAAGCGCGAAGCGCCGTGGCAGATCAACTGGACCCGACGCCGCTCGAGGAGGCGTCGTCGCTCCTCTACGCAGCTTCGGACGGTCCTGCAGCGAGCCCGTTGCTGCTGAAGCGCGAAGACACGCACGAGCTAGGAGCGTTCAAGTGGCGCGGAGCGCTCCCGACCGTCGAGCAGTACCGCTCGACCGGCGCCACCACGGTGGTGACGGCATCCACCGGCAACCACGGGGCCGCCGTGGCCTGGGCTTGCCGCCGCCACGGTCTCGACGCGATCGTGTACGGGCCGAGCGAGTGCGCGGAGTCGAAGCTAGCGCTGATCCGCGACCAGGGCGCTGAGATCGTGCTCCGTGGCGCCGATCTCGACGAGGCCAAGGATCTCGCGCGTAGCTTCGCAGACGATGCCGGATACGCGTTCTTCGAGGACGGAGCCGAACCAACGCAGTTCGACGGCTACGGGTCGATCGCGCGAGAACTGCTCGACCAACTCGACGCACCGCCGCTCGCGGTTGTCGTACCTGTCGGAAACGGGGCGCTCCTGATAGGAGTCGGCACCGTGCTCCGCGCTGAAGCCCCCGACGTCGCGCTTGTCGGTGTCGTCTCGTCCGACGCTCCGGTGATGGCAGAGAGCATCGCGGCACGCCGGCCGCTCGAGTCTGATCGGTGCGCGACGTTCGCCGACGGCCTGGCAGTTCGCATTGCAATACCGGAGGCCGTCAAGCGGCTGGTCGCCCTCGACTGCCGCCTTGTCACCGTGACCGAGCGGCAGCTCGCCACCGCCGTGGGTGCCTATGCGCGAGCCGGCATGCGCGTCGAGGGGGCCGCGGCAGCGTCGCTCGCAGCGCTCCCTCAGATCGCGTCGAACGGGACTACCGTGCTGCTCGTAACGGGGCGGAACATCGACGACGAGCTGTATCGCCGCGCCGTGGACACACCTGAGGCGTTCCCAGCCGTAACCTAGGCGAGGTTTGGACCGTGCGCTACGTGACGGTCCAGGCGTCGCCGGAGTTGAGGAGAGCCTCAAGGTCTCCGTCACCCGAGCGCTCGCGCGATTCTGCGATCTGATCGTCGAGCGCCTGCCCGTAGACCGGTCGCTCGATCGCGCGGAACACGCCGATCGGCGTCGGACCGGTTGGCCGCGCCGCAAGGTGCGCCAACGCGAACGCGAGGCTCGGATCACCACGGTGTGCGTCGTGGACGAGCAGCGCGTCCTCCCCGACATCGTCGACGGCCACAAGATCCAGCGACCCGTCCGAGCCCTGAACGACACCATTTTCGTCGTCGAGCCCGAACCGGATCGGTTCGCCGTGGGCGAGCCGGATCTGATTCACGTCCTTCGCGCCCTTATCGGTGAGCGCGTCGAACGCACCCTCGTTGAAGACTGGGCAGTTCTGGTAGATCTCAACGAAGGAGGCCCCTGGGTGCGCGGCAGCTTGCTTCAAGGTCTCGGTCAGATGTTTGCGGTCAACGTCGATCGTCCGCGCAACGAACGTCGCCTCCGCGCCGAGAGCCACGGCAAGCGGGTTGAACGGGTGATCGAGCGCGCCGAACGGCGTCGACTTCGTGATCTTGCCAACCTCGCTCGTTGGCGAGTACTGACCCTTGGTGAGACCGTAAATCTGATTGTTGAACAGCAGGATCTTGATCGGAACGTTTCGACGCAGCGCGTGGATCAGGTGATTGCCGCCGATCGAGAGGCCGTCGCCGTCACCCGTAACCACCCAGACGAAGAGGTCGGGTCGCGACACCGCGAGACCTGTCGCGAGCGCTGGAGCTCGTCCGTGGATGCCGTGCATTCCGTACGTGTCCATGTAGTAGGCGAAACGACCCGCGCAGCCGATGCCGGCGACGAACACCGTGTCATGTGGTGCAACGCCGAGCTCCGGCATGACAGATTGCACCGATGCCAGGATGGCGTAGTCACCGCAGCCCGGACACCATCGCGGCTCCTGGTCGCTCGTGAAGTCCTGTTTCGTGAACTCGACTGATGCCATCTACAAACGATCTCGGATCACGGCTTCGAGCTCCGCCGCTCTGATTGGTAGGCCCTGAACCTTGGAGTAGCACTCCGCATCGATCAGATAGCGGGCACGTAGCAGCATCGTGAGCTGGCCTGTATTCAGCTCCGGTACGAGCACCTTCGAGTAGGAGCGCACGACCTCCTCGACGTTTGCCGGGAAAGGATTGAGGTGCCGGAGGTGTGCAACGGCGACCTTCCCGTTCCACGCGCGTACACGCCGTGCCGCGGCGGCAATCGCGCCATGGGTGGAGCCCCAGCCGATAACGAGCAAGTCCGCGCCGTCCGGGTCGTCCACGTGAAGCGGAGGAATGTCGTCGGCGATTCGTTCGACCTTCTCGGCCCGTAGCCGCGTCATCCGCTCGTGGTTCACCGGGTCGTAGCTGATGTTGCCGGTCACGTCTTCCTTCTCGAGCCCACCAATGCGATGCTCGAGTCCCGGTGTACCCGGCACAGCCCAGGGACGCGCGAGGTCGGGGTTGCGCAGATACGGCATGAAACCGTCGTCGTGATTCGCCTCGACGGCGAAGTTCGGATCGATCTCTGGCAGGTCGTCGACAGACGGGATCGGCCAGGGCTCAGACGAGTTCCCGAGGTACGTGTCGGAGAGAATGAACACCGGCGTGCGATATCGGATGGCGATGCGCGTCGCTTCGATCGCAGCATCGAAGCACTCGCCCGGAGTCGCCGGAGCGACAATGGGCACCGGCGATTCGCCGTGCCGACCGTAGAGCACCGCAAGAAGGTCGGCAGCCTCGGTCTTCGTCGGCATGCCGGTCGACGGACCGGCACGCTGGACGTCGACGATGATCATCGGCAGCTCGTAGATGGTGGCCAGCCCCACGGTTTCGGACTTCAAGTCGATGCCTGGACCCGCAGTCCCGGTGACACCGAGGTGCCCGCCGAACGCGCCACCCAGCGCCATGTTTGCGGCGGCGATCTCGTCCTCGGCCTGCACGGTACGAACGCCGAAGTTCTTGTGGCGCGACAGTTCGTGAAGAAGCTCGGAAGCGGGTGTGATCGGGTAGCTGGCATAGAGAAGAGGCAGGCCGCTTCGCACGCTGCCGGCGATGAGGCCCCACGCGAGCGCCACACTTCCGTTGACGTTCCGGTACTTGCCCGGGGCGACGGGCGCAGCCTTCACCTCGTACTGCACGCCGAAGATCTCCGTGGTCTCACCGAAGTTGTAGCCCGCCATGAAGGCGGCTCGATTGACCTCGCGAACCGACGTCGCGTTCTTGAACTTCTTGTCGATCCAGGCGATCGTCACATCTGTGGGCCTGCCGTACATCCAGGACAGCAGCCCGAGAGCGAAGAAGTTCTTTGCGCGAAGCGCCTCCCGATTCGTGACGCCGTCGATGTCTTCACTCGCGCGCTTGGTCAGCGATTCCATCGGCACGGGATAGAGCTGGTAACTGTCGAGACTCCCGTCTTTCAGGGGGTTCGACTCGTAGCCAGCCTTGTCGAGATTGCGATCGGTGAACTCGTCCTCGTTGACGATGAGCGCGCCGCCGCTCTCGACGAGCGCGAGGTTCGTTTTCAGCGCTGCCGGGTTCATTGCGACCAGCACGTTCGGTGCGTCGCCCGGGGTGAGAATGTCATGTGACGCGAAATGGATCTGGAACGCAGAGACACCGTGAAGCGTTCCGCGGGGCGCGCGAATCTCGGCCGGAAAGTCGGGCATCGTCACGAGGTCGTTCCCGAGCACCGCCGTCGCGCTCGTGAAACGATCACCGGTGAGCTGCATACCGTCACCGGAGTCCCCAGCGAACCGCACGATTACGCGATCGCGCTGCTCCGTGGCCTTCGTGCTTGAGGTCATCGTGGTGTGCCTACAGGAAGGAAGCGAACCAGTTGTGGTTCGTCTAGTCCGCATTGTACGGAAGCTGATGACGGTGCGGCCCAACGACCGAGCCCGGGTCAGCCGAGAGTTACGCGGTACCGACCGTCGGCTTCCTCGAGCAGGCCCGCCAGCTCGAGCTCGGTGACGTGCGCCGACAGCGCAGCTGCATCGCGCTCGAGGATGCGACCGAGTTCGTCGAGCGTGGCCGGAGCTGCAGCGACGGCGTCGAGGAGGCGCCGGTCGGCCGCGCTGCGCTCCCGCGTCGTGCTATGCCCGCCAGTGCAGCGCGTCTCCGCCTCAAGGCCGAGCTCGGCCAGCAGCTCGGGAATCGAGCCCACTGGCGTCGCGCCGTGTCGAATCAACGCGTTCGTGCCGACTGATCGTGACGACGTGATCTCCCCGGGCACCGCAAGCACCTCGCGACCTGATTCGAGCGCGAAATCGGCAGTGATCAGCGCCCCGCTCCGCTCGGATGCCTCGACGACGATGGTCGCCAGGGAGAGCCCCGCGATGATGCGATTGCGAGCAGGAAAGCGCCAGGGCGCGGCAGGTGTCTGGTCGGGGTACTCGGAGACGAGCAGGCCTGTGTCCCGGATGTCCTCGGCCAGCTTGCGGTTGCGAACCGGATAGACGACATCGATCCCGCATCCGAGCACGGCGATGGTCGAGCCGCCAGCCTCGAGTGCTCCCTGGTGCGCCACGCTGTCGATCCCCCGGGCAAGCCCGCTGACAACCACGACCCCCGCCGTGACAAGTGCGCCGGCGAGGCTCCGAGCAACGGAACGTCCGTAGCCTGAGCACGATCGCGAGCCAACGACCGCGACCATTGGCCGGCAAAGCACGTCGAGGTCGGAGCCACGGACGAAGAGCCGCGCCGGAGGGTCGTAGATCTGGCTCAGCAATCCGGGATACGCGACGTCCTTACGGCCGACGACGTGGCAATCTCGAGTCATACGAGAGGTCGCTGGCTCTAGGCGGCGTTGAAGTCGGCGGGCGCCCTGTAGGAGAGGGCTTCGGCGACGTGTTCGGGCGCGACGACATCGACCCCTGCGAGGGCGGCGGCTGTCGCGGCGACGCGCAGCGTACGGGCTCGCCCTCGAGCCGAAAGCGGGAGCCGATCGACTGCCTGATCGAGCATGGCCGCCGCAGCGCCACTCACCTGCTCGCATGACGCCTGAAGGATCGGCTGTGCGCCGGCGACCCGGAGCGCGACGGCCGCAGTCGACTCGCCGGCCGGAGCGGCGAGCTCAGCACCGGAGCCGCGAGGCATCGTGACGACGAGGTCGAAACGATCGAGCAGGGCTCGCGAAACCCGATTTGCGTAGCCCGATATCGCTGCTGGCGTGCACGAGCACTCGAGCCGAGTATCGCCTCGTGCACCGCAGGGGCAGAGATTCATCGTGGCGATCAGCAAGACGCGCGCGGGGAACGTAGCGTGCGCTGCAGCGCGTGAGACGGTGACCGTTCCATCCTCCAGCGGCTGCCGCAGGCCTTCAAGGGCGTGACGCGCGAACTCCGGCAGCTCGTCGAGGAGGAGCACGCCCCGATGCGCAAGGCTCACCTCGCCCGGCCGAGGGCCGGGGCCGCCACCCACGAGCGCAGCGAGGGTCGCCGAATGGTGGGGCGAGCGGAAGGGAGGGCTAGAGATCAAGCCGGCGTGATGCTGGAGCAAGCCCGCAATCGAGTGGATGCGCGTGACCTCGATCGCCTCTGCCTCGTCCGGCGGCGCGAGTAACCCCGGCAGCCGTCGCGCGAGCATCGTCTTGCCCGTGCCAGGTGGTCCCGCCAGCAGCAAGGCATGTCGACCGGCCGCCGCCAGCTCAAGCGCACGGCGGGCACGCTCCTGCCCGCGGACGTCTACGAGATCGAGCCCATCCGCGACTCGCGCTCGGCGTTCCGGCTTCTGAACCCGCCTCGCTTCGACGCGCCCTCGAAGGTACGCACAGGCCTCTCCCAGATCGGCAACGGGGACCGGTTGGATTCCGGCCAGAGCTGCTTCGGGAGCGGATTCCTCGGCGCAGATGATCCGGCGTAGCCCCGCGTGGCGGGCGGCCTCGGCAACCGCCAGCGTTCCCGGCACCGAGCGGACCCTGCCGTCGAGCGCAAGCTCGCCGAGCGCGGCGTGACCAGCGATGCGCTACGGCTCGATCTGGCGAGACGCAGCCAGTACCGCGATCGCGATCGGCAGGTCGAAGCCCGAGCCCGTCTTGCGGAGATCGGCCGGGGCGAGGTTGACGGTGATCCTCCGGAGCGGCCACTCGAGCTCGGCACTCGTAACGCCGCTTCGCACCCGCTCCT
The DNA here is from genome assembly GCA_030598925.1 of Actinomycetes bacterium. Classification (GTDB taxonomy): domain Bacteria; phylum Actinomycetota; class Thermoleophilia; order Gaiellales; family Gaiellaceae; genus JAUVPB01. The sequence continues at coordinate 20,211 of JAUVPB010000011.1, read as the reverse complement.
TGGCTTCCTGGCAGGCCTTGTCAGGCAGACCGACAATGGTGAAGCCCGGCAGCCCGCGCTGGAGGTGAGCCTCAACCTCAACGGGCTTAGCCTCGAGCCCGACCACCGCGTTCGTTAACGCTCGAGCCAACACCCGACCGACGCTACGTCGCCAATACGCCTCGATACGGCACTGAACGTGCCACGTCGTTCGCCTGACCATCACGACTCACGCGCGCCGCCTGGGCGCCAAGAGCTGCAAGCGCGCGCGAGCGCCGCGCGGCTAGGCTCGGCCGGTGACGCGGGGTGGTCAGCACGGCTATTCGGGTAAGCCGGTGGCGCAGAAGCTCGGCCTTGGCCCAGGCGACGTCCTAGCGTTGCTCAACCCTCCAGAGCGGGCGCTCGCACTGCTCTCGCCTCTTCCTCCCGGCGCCGAGATCCGATACGACATTCGCCGGCGACCGAATGTCGCGCTGGCTTTCTTTGACCGCAAGGCGCGGCTGCGTTCACGCCTCCCGAGCTTGCGCCGCGCGATATATCCGGATCAGATGCTGTGGATCGCCTGGCCGAAGCGCGCATCAGGCGTCGTGACTGACATCGACGAGAACGTCGTCCGGGAACTGGCGCTCGAGCACGACCTCGTCGATACGAAGGTCATGGCCATCGACGCCACCTGGTCGGGGTTGAAGCTCGTGGTTCCGGTCAAGCTGCGGGGACGCTCTACCTAGACCGCAGGGCGCTCGCACAAGCCGCTCGGATGTCTACTCGAACGCGACGAACTCGATTCCGTCAGGCCGCACGGCGGCCACCTGCAGCGCGACCTCGAGTCGCCGCGCGCCGGGCGTGCGCGCAATCCACATCTGAGCCGCACGACGGATGCGAGAGGCCTTGAGCCGGTCCACCGTCTCGAGGGGGTCGCCGAAGTCGTTGCGACTCCGCATCCGCACCTCGCAGATGAGCAACTGCGGCCCTCGCCGCGCGACGATGTCGAGCTCGCCGCCGGCGAGCCGTACGTTGGTCGCGAGAATGCGATAGCCAGCAGCCACCAGGTGCTCCCGCACCCGCGCTTCGGCCCGCGCGCCGCGTTCGTTCACGAAGCCGCAAGCTCAGCGAGTGGCGCGTCGCCGGAATTTTGGCCCTCTATGCGCGAGCACGCGTATTCCTCGATCGCGGCGCCGTCGTAGCAGCGAGCTCTGAAGCTCAGGCGATGGAGCCGCGACGGCCCGAGCGCCCGGACGGCGTCCGAGTGCCGCGGCGTGATGTACCCGACGTGGCTCGCGAAGCCGAAGCCCGGGTAGAGGGCGTCGAACCGCCGCATGACGCGGTCGCGATGCACCTTCGCGACGATCGACGCGGCCGCGATCGCGGCACTCCGCTGGTCTCCGTCGACGATGGCCCGGTGCTCGGGCGCCTGCTGCCCGAGGCGAAAACCATCGACGAGGCAGATTTCCGCCGGCGGCGTCAAGGCCGCGAGACAGCGCCGCAGGCCGTCGAGGTTCGACCGGTGGAGCCCGGAGCGATCGATCTCCAGCGGCGGGACGATCTGCACGCTGATCCGCGATGCGAAAGAGAGCACCACGCGGTACAGGCGTTCACGCTCGTCGAGGTCGAGCTGCTTGGAGTCGTTGAGCGTGCCGAGCCGCGCGGTGGCCGGCCCACGCACGAGCTCGTAATCGAACAGGACTCCTGCCGTGACGAGCGGCCCCGCCAGGCACCCGCGCCCGGCCTCATCGGTGCCCGCGACCCAGCGGGCGCCTAGCCGTCTGTCAAATGTGAGGAGGCGTCGACCCGTGCGCTGCACGGCGTCGAGCATAGCCTTCCGCTACTGACGGAGCTCGCGAATGCGCGCCTTCTTGCCCACTCGGTCACGCAAGTAGTACAGCTTGGCGCGTCTCACGTCACCAACCGCCTTGATGTCGATCTTCTCGATCTTCGGCGAATGGAGTGGAAACGTGCGCTCCACGCCAACGCCAGAGGCTTGCTTGCGTACCGTAAAGGTCTCGCGTGAGCCCGAGCCCTGGCGCTTGATGACTACGCCCTCGAACACCTGGACGCGACGGCGTTGACCCTCGATCACCTGGAAGTGCACGCCGACCGTGTCCCCCGCCTTGAACACGGGCACGTCCTCGCGGAGTTGTTTCCGCTCGATAGCGTCGATGAGATCGGACATGGTGAAAAGGAGTCGTGCGTGGCTTACGACGTCAGCTGCTGATGTTAGCGAAACCCGATTCGGTTTATCGGCCAGTAGACGAACGACGCCGTACCGATCAGCATCGAGCGCCTGACAGTTCCCCAGTCCCGGCTGTCGCAAGACTGCTGCCGGTTATCCCCCATCATGAAGTAGCTGTCGCCATCGATCTCCATCTGCGTGAAGTCGCGACCGCCGAGACGATCAGGGGTCATGTAGTCCTCCTCGAGTCGTTCGCCGTCGATGAAGACGACTCCATCCTCCTGCGAGATCCACTCGCCTGGAAGACCCACAATGCGCTTCACGTAGACACCCCCGACCCCGCATTGAACCTCCGCCTGCTGGGGCGTATCGAAGACCACGATGTCACTTCGCCTGGGGTCGCGGAAATGCAGGATAAAGCGGTTGGCGATCACGCGGTCCGAGCGATCAGCCTCGCAGCCGACACCAGGGGTTGCGCAATGAAACGTCGGCTCCATCGAGCTCGAGGGGATGCGGTACGGATTGAAGACGAAGGCCTTGATCAGCAGTACGAACCCGATCGCGATGGCGATCGTCAGCAACCAATCTGCCACCGTTCGCCACGGATCGGGAAGGCGCCCGGTTACACGCTCGACGGGGCCTCTCACGCAAGGCTCCGCGCGACACTGCGCTCGCGACGCCAGGCTGCGATGCGCGCATGGTCGCCCGAGAGCAGCACGTCGGGCACCGCCCAGCCGCGGTACTCTGCAGGCCGCGTGTAGTGCGGATATTCGGGACGCCCGTCCAGCGCTTTCGAGAAGGTCTCCTCCACGATGCTCTCGGAACTTCCGAGGGCCCCCGGCACGTAGCGTGTGACCGCATCGATCACCGTCATGGCCGGAATCTCACCGCCGGAGAGGACGTACGGCCCCACCGACAGCGCCTCGGTCGCGAGGTGCTCGTGCACGCGCGTGTCGAATCCCTCGAACCTCGCGGACAGAAGCGCAACATGTGGCTCTGCAACGAGCTCCTCGACGTACGCCTGATCGAGCGGCCGCCCGGACGGGCTCAGTGCGATCACGCGCGGCCGCCCTTCGGCGCTGTCGCCGTACGCTGCCTTGAGCGCCGCGTCCACGACGTCGACACGAAGCACCATCCCAGCTCCACCCCCGTAGGGCTCGTCGTCGACCTGGCCGGCGCGAAGCGGCGTGAAGTCTCGGTAGCTGTAGATGCGCAGATCGAGCCCGCTGCCGAGGACGGCCGCAACCGGCCTCTGCTCGCACATCCAGGCGAACGCCTGGGGAACGAGGGTGAATACGTCGATCCGCACTCAGTCACGTTAGCCGTCAGGAGCGAAGCTCCTTGCAACAACAACGCGGCCCGACTCGGCGTCGAGGTCGAGAACGCAGGCGCGCACGAGCGGCAGCAACTCGCCGCCCTCGAGCTCGATCACGTCGTTCGCAGGCCCCGGTACAACGTCTGCGATCGTGCCGAGCGCTCGGCCGTCATCGGTCTCAACGCGGAGGCCTACGAGGTCGAATACGTAGTACTCGTCACCCTCCAGCCGCGGGAGCTCCGAACGCGGCAACTCGAGTTGATCGCCTCTCGTCGCCTCGCTATCGAGCTGGATGACGATCCGGCCGCCCGCCCGCTTCGAGGCGACGATACGCGCGGGGGCACGGCCGACGTAGACCACCCCGCCGATCTCGAAGCGCTCGCTAGCCTCGCTGGCGTGCTCCACGACGAACGACCCGTCCCGTCCATGCGGACGCCCGACGCGGCCGATCGCGACCCAGGTCCCGTCTGAAGCGTCGTTCACTCGACGATTTCGAGCATGACCCGCTGGCCCCGACGCGCACCGCCGGAACGCACCACTGTCCGCATCGCGCGGATAATCCGGCCCTGCTTGCCGATGACCTTCCCGACGTCTTCGGGTGCCACCGAAAGGCGTAGCCGCAACGTGTCCTCGCCCGCCTGGGCGTCGACACGGACCTCGTCCGGGTTGTCGACGAGGCGGCGAGCGAGGTATTCGACGAGATCTTGCATCGACTCAGGCGCTGCTCGCCGCCGCCTTCATCAGCTTCTGAACCGCGTTGCTCGGCTCGGCGCCCTTGCTGATCCACTCCTCGATTCGCTCCGTGTCCAGATCGATGAGCGAGGGATCGGTCTGGGGGTTGTACCGCCCGACGATCTCGATGAAACGGCCGTCTCGCGGTGACCGGCGGTCGGCCACGACGACGCGAAAGATCGGGTTCTTCTTTGAGCCCACTCTCGCGAGCCTAATCCGTGCTGCCACGCTTGCTACCTCCGTTGATTCTCGACGTTTCTGATGGGTGGACGGTCGCCGCGATAAGGCGCTAACCGCCTCGTCGCTGCTGCGCCACGAGTGATTGTAGGTTCGGCGTCTTGCCGCTGTTCATCTGCTTCATCATCTTCTGCATCTGCTTGCGGGCGTTCAGGAGTTGATTGACCTGCTGAACGCTCGTGCCACTCCCCCGTGCGATACGTCCTCGTCTCGCGCCATTGATGACCTGAGGCCGCTGACGCTCATCGCTCGTCATCGACAGAATGATCGCCTCCATGCGTCCCAGCTCACGCTCGTCGACGTCGAGCCCCTGGAGCTGTTTCCCAAGACCCGGGATCATGTTGACGACGTTCTTGAGCGGGCCCATCTTGCGCATCATCCGATACGACTTGAGGAAGTCATCGAACGTCAGCTGCCCCGCGCGCAGACGCTTCTCCATCTCCTCCTGCTCGTCTACTTCTACCGCGTCCTCCGCCTTCTCGATCAGCGTCAGGACATCTCCCATGCCGAGAATTCGCGAGGCCATACGCTCCGGGTGGAAGACCTCCAGCGCGTCGAGCTTCTCGCCGTCCGAGCCGAACTTGATCGGTGCCCCGGTAACCGTCTTGACTGACAGCGCCGCGCCACCCCGGGCATCTCCGTCGAGTTTCGTGATGATCACGCCGTCGAACTCGATCCGCTCCTGGAACGTCGTCGCTACATTCACCGCGTCCTGGCCGGTCATCGCATCGATCACGAGCAGAACGTTGTGCGGCTTGACGGCCTTCCGGACGTCGACGAGCTCGTCCATCAACTCGTCGTCGACATGTAGCCGCCCGGCCGTGTCGACGATCAGCACGTCGCGGCCCTGCGATCGCGCCTGCTCGATCGCCTGCGCTGCGACCCGAGGCGCGTCGCTACTGCCTCGCTCGGAGTAAACCGGAATCTGGATCTGACGGCCGAGCTGTTCGAGCTGGTCGATCGCGGCCGGCCGCGCGAGATCACAAGCAGCGACGGCAGGCGATCGGCCGTCTTTACGGAGATGGAGCGCGAGCTTTGCTGCAGCGGTCGTCTTCCCGGAGCCCTGAAGACCGCACAGTAGGACGACAGTGGGCGGACGCCCGGCGAACGCGAGCGCGGAGCTCCCGCCGCCCAGGACGCCTGTGAGCTCCTCATGAACGATCTTGACGACCTGCTCGCCCGGCGTGAGGCTCTTGAGCACATCGGTGCCGAGGGCACGCTCCTTGACGGCGGCGATGAAGTCCTTGACGACCTTGAAGTTGACGTCCGCCTCGAGCAGCGCCAGGCGGATCTCCCGCAAGGCCTTGGTGAGGTCTTCCTCGGACAGCCGCCCACGCCCCCGGAGACCTCCGAGAACGCCCTGCAGACGGCCAGAAAGCGTGTCGAACATGGCCCCAGTCTATCGACCGCTCAGTCTCGCCCGACCAGGCGCACGTAGCTCTGGCGTCAACCTTCAGGCGACAAGGTGGGTCTAGCCGCTAAGGGGCTGATGCCCACCGCCGATAACACGGACATGCGCCGTGGCTCGCTACCGACCGTACGGCTGGCAGCGCCTGGAGGCAGCGTCGTCTGTGAGCGCTGTGAGCTCGCCCTCACGACGGTCTCTAGGCTCCGCCGGATGCGGACGCACCCGTACGAGACCGGGACGGGTCTACTCACGAAACCGGCCACCTGGGCACACACGTTCTTCCACTCCCAGGCCGTCGATGTCATGTTCCTCGACCGTGACCTGCGCGTCATCAGGCTGGTTGCGCACGTAGCGCCCTGGCGCGTCGCCGCATGTCGGCGCGCGTCTGCCGTGGTCGAGCTGCCGGCGGGCGAAGCAGGCCGGCGCGGCGTGCGGCTTGGGCTCCGGCTCGTTTCGAACCCGACTGCATCCGTCTAGACCCGGCGCGATCGCGCGAACTCCGGAGCACTCGTCCCCGCCGGCGTCGCGGACGCGCCGCCTACTCCTCGTCGCTGCCAAGCAGAGCTTCGGCGAACTCCTGCGCGTCGAACGGCTGCAGATCTTCGACGCCCTCGCCGACTCCGACGAGCTTGACGGGCAGCTCGAGCTCCTGACCAATCGCGAGTACCACCCCACCCTTGGCCGTGCCGTCCAGCTTCGTCAGGATGACACCGGAGGCCTCCACGACCTCCTGGAACAGCTCGGCCTGGCGAAGACCGTTCTGACCGGTTGTCGCATCGATGACGAGCAGCGTCTCGTGCGGCGCACCCTCGAGCTTGGTTGTGATGACACGCCGTACCTTCAGGAGCTCTTCCATCAGGTCGGCTTGCGTGTGGAGCCTGCCCGCCGTGTCGACCAGCACGACATCGTGGTCGCGGGCGACGGCCGCGTCGATCGCGTCGAACGCGACGGCCCCGGGGTCACCACCGCGCGTTGACCCTACGAAGTCCGCCCCGGCTCGTTGCGCCCAGACTTCGAGCTGCTCGCCTGCGGCTGCGCGGTACGTATCTGCGGCCGCGACGAGCACCGAGCGCCCGGACTCAGCGATGCGGTACGAGAGCTTGCCGATCGAGGTCGTCTTGCCGGCGCCGTTTACGCCCACGATCAGAAATACGGCGGGCTTGTGCGATACATCGAGGTGCGGCTCGCCGGCCGGCGATGCGATGTCGGTGATGGTCGCGCTGAGAGCGACCATCACGTCCTCGTTCGTCTTGGGTCGCTGCGCCTCGAGCCGATCGATGATCTCCTTCGTGGGTGGGACGCCACAGTCGGCGGCGATCAGGACGTCCTCCAACCCCTCCCAAGCCTCGAGGTCGTCGGGATCGTAGCGCCAGCCCGTGAGGCCTCGGCCGAGTGCCTTGCGGCTCGACGTCAGGCCGGACCGAAGCCGGCTGAACCTGCGCCGGCGTGCGTCGCCTTCGTCTGCCGGCTCCTCGTCACCGAGGAGCTCGGCAAAGCTCGTGGTCACGCGGTCGCAACCTCCACCGCAGGCTCGCGCATGCGGCGGGAGACCATGTGTGAGATTCCGTCAGGGCCCATCGTGACGCCGTACAGAATATCCGCAGCGTCCATGGTCATCTTCTGGTGCGTAACGACCACGAACTGCGCCCGATCGGCGTAGAGGCGCAGAAGCTCGACAAAGCGACCAATGTTCGTGTCGTCGAGAGCTGCTTCGACCTCGTCGAGCAGGTAGAACGGGCATGGGCGAGCGAGAAACAGCGCGAACAGAAATGACAGTGCCCCGAGGGCCTTCTCGCCGCCCGAGAGCAGGGAGAGGCGAGTGATCTTCTTCCCGGCTGGGCGTAGCTCGACCTCGACGCCCGGCTCGTCCTCGTCCGTGTCGGCCTCAGCCAGACGGAGACGACCTTCCCCTCCGGGGAACAAGGTCGCTGCGACCTCGCTGAAATGTTCCTGGACAGCCGCAAAGGTCTCCGTGAATCGGCGTTCGACGGTTTGCGTCAGCTCGAGACAGAGCCGCTCCAACTCGTCGACGGACTTCTCCAGGTCCTCGCGTTGTGCTGTGACCTCGGCGAGGCGCTCCTTCTCGACACTGTGCTCCTGCGCGGCAAGAGGGTTCACCTGACCGATGCCCTCAAGCCGGCGGCGGAGCTTGTCCAGGCTCTCATTGAGTGCGGCGCGCTCGTCCTCGTCGAGCGCTTCGACTGCCCCTTCCCCGTCCTCACCGAGCTTCGAGACGAGCTCCCGTCGCTCCCCGCCGAGACTCGCATTCTCGACGTCGATTGCCGACAGGCGCTGTTGCGCCTCGCCGGCGTGACGTCGCAGTCCTGCCTCGCGCTCGCCCAGTTGTCGCAGCTGCTGTCCCAACTGGGTCGTGCGTGCGCTACCCGCATCGACCCGCGCCTGGAGCGGTGACTCGAAGTCGTGGGCGCGCGTACTCGCGAGCTCCAGCGACTCGACGAGCGTCTCGGACAGTGAGGCGAGCTCCGCGAGCCGCACCACGAGCGCGGGGTCAACACGTTTCGGGACCTTGGCGGCGGCCATCCGAGCTCGATTCAGCGTCTCGCGAGCCTCGCGTTCAGCTTCGAACACGACTTGAGCGGCCTCGGCCGACCGAGCCGCGTCGGAGCGCAGATCGCTGACCTCGTTGACAAGCTCGCGGTGGCGGGTCTCGAGGGCGAGCATCACGCTACGCGCCGTCTCGCCCTCGTACCAGAGCTCGCCCCGATCGGCGTCGAAGCAGTGCCCTTCCGCAGTGACGGCAACGCCGGCGGAAACACTCGTCAGCTCGTCGAGCGCAAGCAGCCAGACGTTCCTGAGCAGACTCTCGATCGCGTCTCCTCCCTCACGTGCTTTTGCGTGATCCGTGAGGAGCACCGCGCCGGGAGGAGTCGGCTCCGACGGATCGTGCTCCGAGCGCGTTGTGTTGAGGACGACGCCCAGCGTGCCAAGACCATCGTCTCGCGAGCGCTCCAGGAGGGCGACGGCTTCGTCCGAGTTCTCGGCCAGAACGGCGGACCCTCGCCACGAAAGGGCGGCAGCTACAGCCCTCTCGTACCCGTCCTCGACGTCGAGCATCGAGAGAGCGAGCGAGCGGCCCTCGTCGGCCAGCGCGCGAGCAGCCGGCGGTAGTCCCTCCCGCTCGGCGAGGCTTCGTTCAAGCGAGCGAAGGCGGTCGGCCGCAAGGCTCGCGGCCTGTTCGAGTCGTTCTCGAGTCTCGAGGGCCGCCCGAGACTCGGCAGCGCGAGCCAGCGCCGCCTCTTCGGCCTGCTCGAGCGCTTCCAGTGGACTCTCATCGTGGGGCACGAGCGCGAGCTGTGCGAGGCCGTCGTGGTCGGCGCGGAGCCCGGTGGCAAGCTCTTCGATGCTCTCACGACGAAGATCGAGTCGTTCGAGAGCGCTACGCAGCCGGTACAGAGCGGCCGTCGCTTCCTCATGCCGGCCCGCAGCCTGCTGAAGAGCATCCTCGGCCGTACTCCGCTCGGTCAGGACGCCTTCGAGCGCCTCGTCGGCCCGACGCTTGTCGGCGTCGGCGGCAGCACGTCGTGATTCGATCTCCGAGGCCCGCTCGTCGAGTTCCCAAAGGTCGGCGCCCCAGATACGGGCCTCGAGCTCAGAGATCTCACCTCGGAGCTTCTCGGCACGCTCCGCAGCGCTTGCCTGAAGCGCGAGCGGTCGAAGTCGCTTCCGAACCTCTGCCTCGATGTCGCGCGCCCGATCGACGTCGGCAGCGACCCGCTTGAGTTTCAGCTCAGCTCGGCGCCGCCGCTGTTTGAAGGTTCCGAGCCCCGCGGCCTCCTCGATCAGTGCGCGACGCTCAGCCGGCCTCGACGATAGGACAGCGTCGACCCGCCCCTGCGAGATGATCGCGTGCATCTCTCCTCCGAGCCCCACATCGGCGAGCAACTCGAGCACATCGAGACGGCGCACAGGATTGCGGTTTACGAGGTACTGGCCCTCACCACCGCGATGGAGCCGGCGCATGATGCTGAGCTCGGAGAACGGGACGGCACCCTGGCCGTCTGCATTGTCGAAACACAGCTCGACTTCACAGAACTCAGCCTCGTCGCGAGCGCCCGAGCCCGCGTAGATCACGTCGTCAGGCTTCTCCGCGCGAAGCTGGGTCGGCGAGAGGCTTCCGGCCGCCCAGACGATCGCGTCCGCGACGTTCGATTTTCCCGAGCCATTCGGGCCGACGACGACGGATACGCCGGGCTCGAAGGCGATCTCGACTGGGTCCGGGAACGACTTGAAGCCCCGCACGTTGATCGAGCGGAGATGCATATGTGGCGAAGTTTGACACGGGCCCCGGCCGGACAACGCCGACCGTCGGCCTCAGTCGGCCCTCAAGCGGCCGAGGGCGCCACGAGCCGCAGCCTGCTCGGCTTCCTTCTTCGAGGATCCTTCGCCGACGCCGTACTCCTCGCCGTCAATGAGCGCGGCGCAGGTGAACTCCCGCAGGTGTGGCGGCCCCTCGATCGAGACCACCGTGTAGCTGACCTGACGCCCGAGTCGGGCGAGCTCTTCCTGCAGTTCCGTCTTGAAGTCGACATGCGAATTGACGGCGTACTCGAGCTGATCCTCGAACGCAGCCACGATCGCGTCGCGAATGGCCTCGAAGCCGAACGCGACGTAGAGCGCGCCGAGAACCGCCTCCAGCAACGCGGCGAGAACGTTGCGGTTCGCCGAGAGCCGCTCGAGCTCCTCCGCCGGGAGACTCGAGCCGCGGGCCGCGAGCTCGGCTCCGAGTCCGAGGCGGAGCCCGACCTGCGCGCAGCTCTGTCGACTCACCACGTGCGCGCGAAGCTTCGCGAGCTGCCCCTCGTTGTGCTCGGGAAAGCGCTCGTGCGTCGCCCCTGCGATCGCGAGGCCCAGAACGCTGTCGCCCAGAAACTCAAGGCGCTCATAGGAGCCGCGCCGGTGCTCGGCCCACGACGAGTGCGTAAAGACTTGCTCGCGCAACTCCGGCGGGAGCGCGTTGATCAGTTCCTGAAGCTGCGAGACGGCGGCCGAGCGAGCCCTATCCGCGTTTTGCGATGTAGTCGACAGCGTTGCCGACCGTCTGTATGCCCTGCGCGTCTTCGTCGGAGATCTTCACTTCGAACTGGTCTTCGAGCTCCATGATCAGCTCGACCAGGTCCAGCGAGTCAGCGTCAAGGTCCTCCTGAAAGGACGCTTGCTCGTTGATGTCGCCCTCGTCGACGCCAAGCTGCTCGACGAGGACCTCCTTGACCCGACCGTATATCTCTTCTCGGGACGCCTCCATGCGCCTCTCTCCTTGCCTCGTTCACTCCGCTGTTTGGGACGCGAGATGCTACCACGCACACAGAACGTCGCGCCTACCGACGCAAGATCCGTTAGCCGACGACCGCCGGTACCGGCGCCGAGAGCTGCTCCTCGAGGCGGCTCACGACGCGGGCGTCGGCTCCGCGAGCTGCGAGGTTGATCGCGTTCACGATGGCACGACTCGACGAGTTACCATGCGCCACGACGACGAGCCCGCGCAGGCCCAGTAGGTACGCCCCGCCGTGGATCTCCGGGTCAAAGCGGCGTTTCACACGTTTGCCGGCGCCCCGGATCAGCAGCCCGCCAAGCTTGCCCGCCAGCGTCGACATGATCTCGTCGCGCATCACTTCTTGCGTCGTACGGATCGTTCCCTCGAGCAGCTTGAGTGCCATATTTCCCACGAAGCCATCGGTGACCACAACATCGGCGGTGCGCTCGAGCAGGAGACGGCTCTCTACGTTGCCGATGAAGTTGATCCGGTCGTCCGCGGCGAGCAACGCGTGGGCTTCCTGGGTGAGCCGATTCCCCTTCTCGGCCTCCTCACCGATCGACAGCAAGCCGACATCGGGATTCGCAATGCCGACGATCTCTTCGGCAAACAGCGTCCCCATGTGCGCGAACTGGGCCAGGTGCTCCGGGCGGGCGTCTGCATTCGCTCCGGCGTCGAGCAGAACGAACGGTCCCTGTCGCGCAGGTATCGGAACGGCGATCGCAGGTCGCATGACTCCCGGAAGTCGGCCGATCTCCAGAAGTGCGGCCGCAAGCATCGCGCCTGTGTTTCCGGCCGAGACCGCCACATCCGCGTCACCCTCCGCGACCGCGCGACATACGGCGAAGAGCGAGCTATCGCGCTTCTCGCGAGCAACCTCAGCCGGCTTGTCGTCCATGCCGACGACTCCCGGCGCGTGAACGTACGGGAGCTCGCCGACGGCGTCGCCCAGAACGTCCTCGGGGCCGTAGAGCGTTGGCAACACGTCCTTCGACAGTACGCGCCGCGCACCGTCGATGATGACGTCCGGTGCGTGGTCGCCCCCCATCGCATCAAGGGCGACGCGAACCGGGCTCATCTCAGGGCGTCGGGAGATCGAGGGGCTCGACTTCGCGACCGCGGTACGTCCCGCAAGACGGGCAGACATGGTGCGGTCGCCTGGGGCGGCCGCATTGCGGACAGACGACGAGCGCTTCGGGGCCCGGCTTGTGCGTGGCCCGCCGCTTGTCGCGCCGAGATTTCGAAGTTTTTCGCTTGGGTACAGCCATTTCGAACGACTGTCGAGTATACCCACAGGCCTGCGCAGCCAGAACGTCGCAGCGCTATTCGGCGAGTTCCGCGCGAAGCTCCTCGAGCTTCGACCAGCGAGAGTCGGCGGGTGGCGGGCCGCACTCGCACGATCCTTCGTCGAGTCGGCGACCGCACGATCCGCACAGCCCCGGGCAGGCTTTGGCGCAGAGGATCTTCTCCGGCAGCGAGAGGAGCACGGCATCGCGCGCCCACGACGACAGATCCAGGACGTCGTCATCGAGGTAGGGATTCTCGAGCTCGTCTACATCGGCGCTCGGGTCCACGGCCTCGTATTCGGTCGCCTCGACCGGCACTTCTAAGGCAGCGTCAGCGAGACAGCGCGCGCACGGTCCACGTAGCGACGCCGTGAACGTGAGCGTGAAAACCATCCCGGTCGTCGCCCTCGCGAGCGTCAGCCGAGCGACTGGTTGCGCGGGCTCGAAGGAGAAACGCTGTCCGCCGATCGACACGTCGTGGAGCTCGAGGATCTCGTCCCGCTCGACTGCGTCGCCGACCCGCAGCGTGATCTTCCGAAGATCGAGGCTCGTCATGGCTCTCCCAGCATGCCAGACGCGCTGCTAGCCACCACGGCGCACGCCGTACAGCGGATCCCTCGGTCGAAACGCTAGTCGTCGTACGTGGCCATGACCGACTCCTGGGAGCGCTCATGGAGACGTTCGCGGCCACGACGGACAGCGCCGAGGAACTTCTCGAGGTTCATTTCGAGGGTCGAGAGGATCTGGTCGGCCCAGTCCTCCATCTCGAGCCGGGTCTCCCGTGCTTGCCGATGCGCCTCTTCGATGATCTCTTCGGCCTGCCGCTCAGCGAGTTTGACAATCTCTGTCTGAGACGCCTCGCGGATTGCCTGCTCGCGCGCCTCGCCCAGAATCCGGTCGCCTTCGCGCTTGGCCTCGGCGAGCATCTCCTGGCGTTCCTTGACGATCCAGCGGGCTTGTTTGATCTCCTCGGGGATCGTCGCCCGCATCTGATCGAGGATGTCGTAGATCTCCTCGCGGTCGATGCGAACTTGATCTGTGAGCGGCACCGCTTTCGCGCCGTGCACGAGATCGTCGAGCTTGTCTATGAGGACGAGGACATCCATCTAATGAAATTCTAGTTACCTAACCGGGTGGCAAGCGCGACAGCACGCGGTCGCGCTAGTCCGAGTACAGAGCGCGAAGACGCTCGGCGACCACCGCGGGAACCAGATCGTCGACCCTCCCGCCGAAGGCCGCGATCTCCTTGACGCTGCTGGATGACACGAAACTGTGGTGCGCACTCGCCATCAGATACAGGGTCTCGATCTCCTCGGCAAGGTTCTGATTGAGGTGATTCATCTGGAATTCCCACTCGAAGTCTGAAATCGCGCGCAGACCCTTGACGATCACGGCGGCGCCGTTCCGCGCGGCGAACGTGGTGACGAGCTCGGAGAAGTGCTGGATCTCGACCCGGCCGATGTGCGACACCGCCTGCTCCAGGAACGAGACCCGATCCTCGATCTCGAACGTCACCGTCTTGTGGCGCGGCTCGCGGACGACGGCGACGATGACTCGATCAAAGATCCTCGCCGTTCGCTCGATGACGTCGACGTGCCCGAGGGTCACCGGATCGTAGGTCCCTGGACAGATCGCGACGCGTGGATCCAGTTCGCTGCTACTCATTGCGCTCGGAACACCGTTACCCGGGTCGAGCCGTAGATTCGTGATGTCGCTCGCTCGAGCGGCAGGTGGGGCTCGGACGCACGATCCGTTTCCACGACCACATGCGCGCCAGGGGCGAGAACCGGGGGCAGGAGTTTGGAGAGAGTCTTCATGGCTCGTCGTGCTTCGCCGTATGGCGGATCGATCAGCACGAGATCGTAACGATTCCCACGCGCCACCTCGCGCTTGAGGTGTGTTTCGATGCTGGTGACGACCACACTTGCACCCTGGAGACCGACCTTGTCGACGTTACGGCGAGTCAGCTCGGCCGTCCGAGTATCCCGCTCCACGAGAACGACACGCTCGGCCCCACGGGACAGCGCCTCGAGCCCGAGCGCACCGGTCCCTGCGTAGGCGTCCAACACCTGGGCGCCACCGATCTCGCGAACGAGGTTGAAGATCGACTCGCGCACGCGATCGCTCGTCGGGCGCACCGCGGTGCCCCTCGGTGCGTTGAGACGGACGCCCCTACGCTCGCCCGCGATGATCCGCATCGCCAAACATCCGGGAGACCTCGACGTCGAGAATCTCGTCGGCCTCCCCCATTGCGATCGCCACGTCGCGAGCCGCGCGTAGGAGTCCCTGATCGCTCCGTGGGCGAGTGAATCGCAGATCCGACAGACCCTTCTGTCGCGTGCCGAGCAACTGCCCTTGCCCGCGGAGCTCGAGATCGACCTCCGCAAGCTCGAAGCCATCCGAGGTCTCGACCATCGCCTCCAACCGCTCCGTCGCGTTGTCGGTGAGCTCCTCTTTCCAGCGGGAGACAAGCAGGCAATACGACTGGTGCTCGCCGCGGCCGACTCGGCCCCGGAGCTGGTGAAGCTGAGCGAGCCCAAAGCGGTCCGCTTCCTGCACGATCATGATCGTTGCGTTCGGAACGTCGACGCCGACTTCAATGACGGTCGTGGCGACGAGCACGTCGAGATCGCCCGCCGCGAACGACTGCATCAGCTCGCGGCGCTCTCGCGTGGGAAGCTGGCCATGGATGCAACCCACCCTGAGACCCGTCAGCTCAGCTTGCCGGAGCCGTTCTGCTTCATCCTCGGCCGCGCGAGCCTCCGACGCATCCGAGGCGGAGACCAGGGGGCAGACCACGTACGCCTGCCGGCCCTCTTCGAGGTGGGAGCGAAGCCGCCGGTACGCCTCGGATGCTCGCCCGTGCGTGATCCACCGCGTGACGATGGGCTTGCGACCCGCCGGAAGCTGGTTGATCTCGCTCACGGCGAGATCTCCCCACACCGTCAGCGCCAGCGTCCGAGGGATCGGCGTTGCAGTCATGTAGAGCTGGTGGGGCACAAGGTCGCGCGCGTCGCTGCTGCGGTGAGCCGCGAGTGCGTGCCGCTGCTCCACGCCGAAGCGATGCTGCTCGTCGACGACGGCGACGCCGAGTGCGCGGAAGACAACCTGGTCCTGGATGAGCGCATGAGTGCCGACGGCAAGGGCGGCCTCGCCGGTCTCGAGCAGGGCGCGCGCTTCTCGCGCGGCCGCGGCCGGCAAACTCGACGTCAACAGAACGCACCCTATTCCGAGCTCCGCGCAGATTCCCTCCACGGTGAGAAAGTGCTGTTCGGCGAGCGTTTCAGTAGGGGCCATCAGCGCACCTTGCTGTCCCGCCTCGATCCCGCGCAGAAGCGCATACAGGGCCACCACCGTCTTCCCGGAACCAACGTCGCCCTGCAGCAGCCTTTTCATCGGATCATCCGTCCGTAGATCGCCGTCGATCTCGGCGATCACCGCCTCCTGGGCCGGCGTGAGCTCAAACGGCAGCAGGTGGCGATAGCGGGTGACCAGCTCGCCGGGATCGCGTAACACGGGCGCGCAGCGCTTCTCCTCCCCTGGCTGAGCTGCCAGTCCCAGCTGCATGACGAGCAACTCTTCGAATGCGAGCCGCTGCCGCGCGAGCTCGGCTTCCGTCGCCGCACGAGGACGGTGCAGGGCGACGACGGCGTCGGCCTTGTGGGGCAGCCGCCGGGCGGCGCGAAGCGAGGCTGGGAGCGGCTCGCCAAGGTCGTCGATGTGCCCGAGTGCCATTCGTACTAGTTCACGAATCCGCTTCGTCGCGAGCGCTTCACTCGCAGGATAGAGCGGCGTGATGTCGGCGATGGGATCCGACCCGAACTCGTAGGTGCGAACAACGAAATCTCCCCGCTCTAGCGCGCCTCGAATCTGGAGGCGCACGCCGGGGATGAGCTTGTCGGCGAGCCAGGCCTGGTTGAACCAGGTCGCAACGATCGACCCGGTCTCGTCGCGGACCAGGGCCTCAAGCAGCGTCAGATTGCGGCGGCGTGTACGACGCACCGACGCGTTCACTACCACGACGTCGAGACTCGCCTCCTCTCCGGCCAGCAACTCGCCCACGTCCCGGCGCGGCGCAGGTGGCTCGTAGCGCCGCGGTCGATAGAGCAGAAGGTCGCGGATCGAAACAACGCCGAGCCGAGCGAGCGCGCTCGCCGTCTTGTCTCCGACACCCTTGAGCGAGCTGACAGGCTGATCGAGCCTCGCATCATCAACGGGTCGGGCGCGCAGATCAGAAGCCGGGTCGATACCACCGAACGCCTGCACGGCTCAGGGCTCGATCGTCGCGGCCGACCTCGCAGCTTCGCGGATCGTCGCGACGAGCGTGTCGAGGTCACGATCCTTCGAGAGGCAGGCCACCGCACCAGCCGCTAGCACGGCCTCGATCTCCGGCTGCGCAGCGGCCGCAGACAGGGCGATCACGCGCGAGTCTGGACTCCGCGAGAGAATCACGGCCGTCGCTTCCGCGCCGTTCATGTCAGGCAGTCGAAAGTCGACCAGATACACGTCGGCCGTTTCCCGAGCCGCGAACTCGATGGCCGCTTCACCGTCCTCGAGCGTCGCTACGACCGCGAGCTTCGGCTCGAGTTCCAACAGAACGCCGAGCGCCTCGCCGAACTGACGGTTGTCGTCGACGATCGCGACGCGTGTCGGAGACGCGACGTCCATTGAAGGCAGTATGAGCGACGGCCCGGCCGCACCAGAGGCCGTGCTGGCTGAGCCGCGCCGGACTTAGAGCGCCTTCACGACCTTCCCACCCTTGAGGCAGCGCGTACAGACGTACACACGGCGAGCGACACCGTCGACCAGCACGCGGACGCGCTGAAGGTTCGGATTGAACCGTCGCTTCGTTGCGATCATCGAGTGACTGCGGCTGTGCCCGAATCCCGGGCCCTTGCCGCACACGCTGCACACCTTGGCCATCCGACGAGCATATCAGCGGGCTTCGGCGCCGAGACGAGGCAGCGTTGCCCGGCAGGAGTGGCCCCTAGCGAGCGTTGACGCCGGCGCGCAGGCGCGCGAGAGCGTCCGCCATTTCGAGCCCACCGAGCGCCGTGTCACGCCCCTTGTTTCCGTGTGAGCCGCCGGCCCGCTCGATCGCCTGTTCTCGCGTGTCGCAGGTGAGCACGCCGAACGCGACGGGCACTCCCGTCTCGAGCCCGGCGACCTGGACGCCACTCGCAGCCTCGGATGAGATGTAGTCGAAGTGCGGCGTCTCACCTCGGATCACGCAGCCGATCGCCAGGACGCAGCCGTAACGCTTCGTCCGCGCGAGAGCCATGGCGGCGAGTGGAAGCTCGAACGCGCCCGGTACAGGAAGGATGTCGATGGCACCGCGTGCGACTCCAGCGCTCTCGAGCCCTTCAATCGCCCCGTCGAGCAACAGCGACGTTACGTCGCCGTTGAATCGACTGATAGCGATGCCCACGGAGCGGCGGGCACCGTTCGGCGTCCCCGAGAAGCTGCGGAGGTCGCCCGGGACGCGGAGCTCCCCGGGCGCGTGTCCCGGTGTGGGCAGGAGCGACGCCGATTCGACGTCGACGCTCCCGGCCGGGCTCGAAGGCAGGTCTCCGTTCGTCACTCGTCGTAGCTTACGAAGGAACCCGGCGGGAAGAAGGGTAGGTTCTTCGCGCCTTGGTGATGCAGCTTGTGTCCGAGCTTGTGCCGCTTGGTGTTGAGGTAGCGGCGGTTCTCGTTGTTGGCGTCAACGACGATCGGCAGCTGCTCGACGACCCGCAGGCCGAAGCCTTCGATGCCGGCGATCTTCCGTGGATTGTTCGTGAGAATGCGAATCGTGGAGAGCCCGAGGTCAGCCAGGATTTGTGATCCGATGCCATACTCGCGCATGTCGGGCGCAAACCCGAGCTCGACGTTGGCCTCGACGGTATCGAGACCCTGCTCCTGCAACTCATAGGCACGCAGCTTGTTGAGGAGTCCGATCCCGCGACCTTCCTGCGCGAGGTAGAGGAGAACACCCCTACCTTCCGCCGCAATGCGTTGGAGCGCGACGTCGAGTTGCTCACCGCAATCGCAGCGCAGCGAGTGGAACACATCGCCCGTCAGACACTCGGAGTGCACGCGGACGAGAACATCCCCCTCCCCGTCGACATCGCCGCGGACGAGCGCCATGTGGTCGCGGCCGGTCAGAGTCTCGTGAAACGCGATCGCACGGAACTCGCCAAAGGCAGTCGGGAGCGACACCTCGACCATCCGCTCGATCAGCTTCTCGGTTTGCCGTCGGTACTCGATCAGGTCGGCGATCGTCACCATCTTCAATCCGTGCCTCTGGCAGTACGGGACGAGGTCGGGGACGCGGGCC
This sequence comes from Actinomycetes bacterium, assembly GCA_030598925.1. Taxonomy (GTDB): domain Bacteria; phylum Actinomycetota; class Thermoleophilia; order Gaiellales; family Gaiellaceae; genus JAUVPB01. Next base: position 1,493 of record JAUVPB010000011.1, on the reverse strand, counting down.
ATCGTGCCGTCGTCGTTCATGATCTCGCAGATCACTCCGGTGGCGTTGAGACCCGCGAGTCGCGCCAGATCGACGGCCGCCTCGGTCTGGCCGGATCGCTGAAGGACACCTCCAGGCCGCGCCCGCAGCGGAAAGATGTGGCCGGGCTGCACGATGTCGCCCCCGTCACGCGAGGGATCTATCGCGACCTGAATCGTGTGTGCGCGATCGTGGGCCGAGATACCGGTCGTCACGCCGTCGCGAGCCTCGATCGAGATCGTGAACGCCGTCTCGTTCGGCGTCTCGTTGTTGTACGTCATCGGCTTCAACCCAAGCTGGTCACAACGGTCGTCCGTCAGGCAGAGACAGATGAGCCCGCGACCATGCGTCGCCATGAAATTGATCGCTTCGGGCGTCGCGAACTGCGCTGCGATCGTGAGGTCGCCTTCATTCTCACGATCGGGTGCGTCGATGACGACGACCATCCGACCCGCGCGAATATCTTCGATCGCTTCTTCGATCGACGCGTAGGGCGTTGCCTCGCGAACTTGTGTGTCGCCGTGGGTGGCCACAGGTTGATGGTAACGGGCTACGGGTGTCCCTCCTAGCGGGATCCGGCGTCGAGGTAGGCGCGCGTCAGCCGTTCGACGTGTTTGGCAAGCACGTCCACCTCGAGATTGACGGTGTCGCCAACGGCTCGCCCGCCGAGATTCGTGACCTCGAGCGTGTGCGGAATCAACGCTACGTCGAAAGCGGACCCGGCAAGACGCGCGACCGTGAGACTGACGCCGTCAACGGTGATCGAGCCCTTGTACACGCAGTAGCGCAGCACGTCTTCGGAGGCAGCGATCGTCATGCGCTTCCCCTGCCCCTCGGCTTCGAGCGCCGTGATCTCCCCGAGCTCATCGACGTGTCCCTGCACGATGTGTCCGCCGAGCGAGTCGCCGACGCGGAGGGCGGGCTCCACGTTGACGAGAGATTCATTGGCGAGCGTCCCGAGCGACGTGCGCTCCAGGGTCTCGGGGACCGCATCGAACGTGAGCCGACTCCCGTCGATCGATGTCACCGTCAGGCAGCAGCCGTTGAGTGCGACCGAGTCACCAATACGCAGTCTCTCGGCGGACACGTGTGCCGTCACCGTGAGCCGCGCTCCTCCATTGACGTCGTCGACCTTCTGGGCGCGGCCGAGTTCGCGCACGATGCCGGTGAACACGGCCCGAGCATAGCCCGCACGGCCGAGTGTCGACTAGACCTCGGTGAGATACGCGGTCAGGAGCACGTCATCGCCGACGCGCTCGACCTCGAGAGCTCGTGCCTCGATCACATCCGCCATCGTGGGCGCGCCGTGGCCGGCAAAAAGCGAGGGTGCATCATCACCGCCGACCAGCTTCGGAGCGACGAACAGCAGAAGCTTGTCGATCAGACCCTGGCGGAGGAGCGCTCCGGCGAGGGTCGGTCCGCCCTCGAGGAGGACCGTCTGCACTCCCTCTTCGGCCAGAGCAGACAACTCGGCG
>JAUVPB010000180.1 GCA_030598925.1 Actinomycetes bacterium | reverse complement strand
GCCAGTCGGCGAGACGATGCGGGTCGGCCGGGCCGGGCGCGCCGGATCAGCCTGCGGCGTAGATCTCGATTTCGGCAGCGCCGGTGTTCCCGCCCGTCGTCGTCTCTGCGTCGAAGCGAAACCTTTGTCCGGTGACGTTGGCCTGGGACGGTGAGAAGGCTTGGCCGGCTGGGAAGGGGCCAAGGACTTCACCGTCGTCAACGGTGACGGTGTACGTCTCGATGATCGCCGTGCCGTCAGACATCACGCGTGATCGCATGCCGAACCCCGAGACTTCGGTCGTCGTTCCGAGGTCGATCTCGATCGATGCGTCGTCGCCGTCGCCTGCCGTCGACCACTCGGTGGCGAGGTCGCCATCGATTGCGAGTTCGGGATCGAACGCGACCGAGAAGGAAGAGCTCGCAGCAGTAACCGCTCCGGTGGGTGCTATGTTCGGGCCCAAGCCGCCCGGCGCCGCGGCTGCAGGGGTGCTGAAGGTCATGACTTCGCTGCGGTAGAGCGAGCCGCTCGCGTCCGACCCCTGGAGCACGAAGAGGTACTCCGTATCGGGCTCCAGGTTGGCTAGAAGCGGTCGATGGTCCTCGTGGGCGCCACCTCTCATGTCGTTGTCGACGGCGATCGAGCCAAAGGAATCGTCGACCCCGTAGATGACCGCGCACGCCAGCGGGATTGAGGTGGTGACCTCCACCGTCGCGCGAGTACCACTCCGGTCGGCGACAACGTTGATGTCGCTGGCCAGAATCTCCTCGATGGGCAGTACCCCGCGTGCCGATCCCTCGCCATCCGAGCAGGCAGCCACGGCGAGCGCCAGAACGCAGCCAGCGAGGAGCAGCAGTCCGAGCCTCGGGCGCGACGATCCAGCCATCGTGGCTTGCCATCGTAGCCCGCCCCCGGCAAGCCGACGCGGAGTGACGCCAGCGTGTGGCGCTCTCGCGGACCCTCTGGCGGCGCCGGCTGACCGAACAGGGCCTGGCTCGGCCGGCATTGCGTACGCGACCCGCCATCTCGAAGATGCGGTTGAGGCGGCAAACGGTCAACGGCGGCGCGACGCGAGAGACGCACTCGGGGCCCTCAGGAACGGAAAGGGGAGTCGCGTCTTCGCTTAAACGTGTGTTAACTGCTCGGCGCGGCCCGTCGGCCGGCCAGAGCACGGATACTCTCGATGCGTGATCTCACGTTGGTGGCCTCATGCGCCATCCCCGCGGGCGTCGGGCGGAATGCATCGCGTGCCTCGCGGAGACGGGGCGAATCGCGGCTCCTGGTGGATCGGCGCGGTTTCGGGAGCGGCGGCCGTCGCGATTTTTCTCGCCGTCGGTGAGGTGTTCGATGGCCTGAGTCGCTCGATCCCGTCGCCAGTCGTGGCAGTGGGCGACTTCGGAATCGACTCGGCCGACGCACGCACGACCAAGACGGTGATCGACTGGTTCGGAAGCAACGACAAGCTCGTATTGATCATCGGGATCGTCGCGATCAGTCTGCTGCTCGGTGCGCAGACCGGCGTCCTCGGCCGAAGGCATCGGTGGCTTCCGCCGGCCGTGTTCGTCGCCTTCGGTGTCGCTGGTGGGCTTGCCGTCGGTCGTGATCCGCAGGCCAGTGACGGCCTCGGGTGGCTGGCAACGGTCGTGGCTGCTCTATGCGGCTGGTTGAGCTACGAGTTGCTGCGGCGGCGAGGCCTTATGCACCAGAGCGCCGCGCCAGCGCTGTCGGGCGATAGAGGGGGGGAGCCTGATCGAGCGGAGAGCTCGCCTCCGCCACGCCGATTCGCGCGCGACGAGTTCGTGCGTTGGGCGACCGGCGTCGCAGCGCTCGCCGTGCTCGCGGCCGTCGGTGGTCGTTGGCTTCGCGGCCGGGCGTCGGTGAGCGACGAGCGTGCAGAGGTCGCCGCACGACTCCCACCGTCGGCAGCTGCCAGCGAGCCGGTCGCAGCTGTTGGCGAAGCAGTGCCGGGGCTGAGCCCGTATATCACGCCGAACGGAGATTTCTATCGGATCGACACGGCGATCGTCGTGCCTCAGGTAGATCCAAATCAATGGCGCCTGCAGATCGGCGGGATGGTTGACCAGCCCTACGAATTGACGCTCGATGACATTCTCGCCGGCGACCTCGTCGACCGCACCGTGACCATCTCCTGCGTGTCAAACGAGATCGGCGGCGACCTCGTTGGCAATGCCGTGTGGACGGGCATTCCCTTGTCGGCTGTACTGGAGCAAGCCGGGATACAGCCAGGTGCCGACCAGGTGGTCGGAGTCTCGGTCGATGGCTGGACGGCGGGCTTTCCAACCAACGTGCTCGACGGAGACCGAACGGCACTGGTAGCGGTGGCAATGAACGGCGAGCCGCTTCCTCTTGCGCACGGTTTCCCGGCCCGGCTGGTCGTCGCCGGTCTCTACGGCTACGTATCTGCTGTCAAGTGGCTGGCTGGGATCGGGCTGACCAGCTGGGACGATTTCGACGGCTACTGGATTCCACGCGGCTGGTCCAAGGAGGGCCCGATCAAAATCACCTCGCGCATCGATGCGCCCCGGCATGGATCTCGCCACACTCCCGGAGCGGTGGGCATCGGTGGCGTGGCCTGGGCGCCGACGCGCGGCATCGGGGCAGTCGAGGTGCAGCTCGACGAAGGCGATTGGACCCCGGCCGAGCTAGGTGATGTCGTCTCGGACGAGACCTGGGTGCAATGGACGATGCGACCCGAGCTGGATGTGGGCCGGCACACGATTCGCGTCCGCGCCTACGATCTGTCCGGTGAGCCGCAACCGTCAGGGCCCAAGCCGATGCGCCCTGACGGCGCTGAGGGATATCACTCGATCGTGCTCAACATCGGAGAGTAGCCAGCTCGAGGCGGAAACAGCCTCATCCGTTGCAAGCCGCCAGCCGTGTTCCATAGCGCTCGCCCGCTACGGACAGCTCGGCGATGGCGAGCTGCGCCCGCTTGGTGCAAGCGTTCTGCAGGCACCGTGGTCCCCGAGAGTGCATCAACGTGCACTCTGACGGGCACGTACGGGCCCAAAACCCCCATGGTTGCGCGGTTTCGTTGCAGGAGACTGCACACGGCCGCAACCCCGAGCGGTCTTCCAAGCTGAGGGTCGCGGGTTCGAGTCCCGCCTCCCGCTCTAGAAAAGACCTGCTAATGCGGGTTGCGAGTAGCGACTGATGAGCGTCGCGGAACGTCGTGCCGGTGACCGCGAGGGGCTGCTGCGCTCTCAGCGCTGCCGCGAAGCGCTCGGGACCGAGCTCCTCGAGCTGCTGGCGCGAGCCCGCGGGCGCCTCTCCCGGCAGGAGTGGCGGCCAGCCGGTCAGACGGATTGTGACTACCGGTGGGCTCACCGTACGGCCGCTCGATCGTCCGCTGGGCGACGAGGTCGACAAGTCGCATGGCGCGATTCGTGCTCCGCCGTGCGCTGAGGAGGTCGGGTCGCTCATCGATGAAGGCGGTCGAGAGTCTGCCGGCGAGAAGATCCGGGTCGTCCATGACGGCCTGCAGGAACGTGATGTTCGTGGCGACGCCGCGGATACGAAACTCCGCCAGTGCCCGACGGGCGCGCCCGACGGCGGTTGCCCAGTCGTGGCCGCGGCACGTGAGCTTCACGAGCATGGAGTCGTAGAAGCCGGAGACCTCGGCGCCCGCGTACGTTGTACCGCCGTCGAGCCGCACGCCTGCACCGCCGGGAGAGCGGTAGACGGAAACGCGTCCTGTATCCGGTCGGAATCCGTTGGCCGGATCCTCGGTTGTGATCCGGCACTGCAAAGCGGCACCTCGTTGAACGATCGAGTCCTGTGTCAGCCCGAGCTCCGCGAGCGTCGCGCCACCTGCGATTCGCAGCTGTGTTTGGACGAGGTCGACGTCGGTCGTCTCCTCCGTGACCGTGTGCTCCACCTGAATTCGAGGGTTCATCTCGAGGAACACATGACGGCCGGAGGATGGGTCGAGCAGGAACTCCACCGTGCCGGCATTGACGTACCCGAGCGCTGCCGCATAGCGCGTCGCGTCGGCAAGCAGCGTGTCGCGCAACCCGACATCGAGGCCCGGCGCCGGGGCAAGCTCGACCATCTTCTGGTGACGTCGCTGGATTGAGCAGTCGCGCTCGAAGAGATGGACGACCGATCCTGCGGCATCGCCGAGCACCTGCACCTCGACATGGCGGGGACGCTCGATCGCCTCCTCGAGAAAGACGGTCGGATCACCGAAGGCCGACTCGGCCTCTCGCGACGCCGCGTCCATCGCCGCTGGAAGATCATCGGCGGTCTCGACACGCCGCATGCCGCGCCCGCCGCCTCCAGCGGTCGCCTTCACGAACAGCGGATAGCCGATCGTCTCAGCGGCACCAACGGCGTCGCCGCCGCTCGAGACCACATCAGACCGCCTCAGCACCGGCAGCCCTGTCTCTTCCGCGAAGGCCAGTGCCCGGATCTTTTCCCCGGTCAACCGGAGTGTTGCGGCGCGCGGTCCGACGAATACCAGGCCCGCCTCCTTGCAGGCATCGGCCAGTAGCGGATTCTCGGCGAGGAAGCCGTAGCCCGGGTAAACAGCGTCGGCACCAGACTCGCGCGCTACGCGCACTATCTCGTCGATGTCCAGGTGCGCGTGTACCGGGCGACCGCGAGTCCCGATCTCGTAGGCCTCCGAGGCCTTCTGGCGATGCATCGACGCGCGATCCTCCCACGCGTACACGGCTACCGTGTCGATCCCCAGCTCGTACGCGGCACGTAATGCCCGCACGACGATCTCTCCGCGATTCGCGACCAGAAGCTTCCGAAACATCATCCGCTTGGCGTCAGCAGTTTGGCCAGCCTTCGGGCGTATGTGGACTTGGTCACAGGACAGGCCGCCTCGACGGCGTCGCACTCTGCTACTCGATCTGCATGTCCCAGCGCTCAGGTGAGCGCCACAGCCCTGACAACATCAACTCGCGGATGAACGTGAGTTCCTTGGGCAGCCGGTCATAGAGCTTGAAGAACAACTCGTCGTGTGAGGCGAGCTCGTCGATCCACTCGTCTCGGTTCGTGCTCATGAGCTCGTCGAACTGCTCCTTGCTGAAGTCGAGGCCGCTCCAGTCGATGTCCTTGTACTGCGGCATCCACCCGAGCGGGCTCTCGATGCTGGCGGCCTGGCCTCTGGAGCGGCCGACGATCCACTGGAGGATGCGCATGTTCTCACCGAACCCTGGCCAGAGGAAGTTGCCCTCCTCATCACGGCGGAACCAGTTGACGGAGAAGATCCGGGGTGGGTTCGGGATGCTGCGACCGAAGTCGAGCCAGTGCCCCAGGTAGTCGCCCATGTGGTAGCCGATGAACGGGAGCATGGCCAGCGGGTCGCGTCGTACCTGGCCGAGTTCGCCAAACGCGGCCGCCGTCGTCTCCGATCCCATCGTTGCGGCTGTGTACACGCCAAATGCCCAGTTGAAGGATTGATAGACGAGCGGGACGACCGTGCTGCGACGGCCGCCGAAGACAAACGCCCCGATGGGCACGCCTTTCGGATCGTCGTACGCGGGGTCGGCGCACGGGCATTGTGAGATCGGCGCGGTGAATCGCGCATTCGGATGCGCCGCCGTGCGATCGCTGTCGGGTGTCCAGTCGTTGCCCTGCCAGTCAATGGCATGTGAAGGGGGCTCGTCCGTCATTCCCTCCCACCACACGTCACCCTCGTCGGTGAGCGCCACGTTCGTGAAGATCGTGTTTTCACGAATCGTCACCATTGCGTTCGGGTTCGTCTTCTCGTTCGTGCCTGGCGCCACGCCGAAGAATCCAGCTTCCGGGTTGATGGCGTAGATCTTGCCGTCTTCCGCCGGCTTAATCCACGCGATGTCATCACCCACGCAGGACACCTCCCACCCGTCGTTCCGCAACTGCTCGGGAGGAATCAGCATCGCGAGATTCGT